>CANGCI010000109.1 GCA_947451995.1 Comamonadaceae bacterium
CGCCACCGGCTTGAACGGCATAGCGCTCTTGGAAACGCATGTGTGGATCGTGCAGTGTGACGTGCGCACCTTCAATGGCAGTAGCGTGTGAACTGATGGCAATCAACTTGAGCGGCAAGCCTTGTGCTTGAAGCGAGGCCACGGCTTGTGCAATGTCTTTGGGGATGCCCTTTAAATCGGTCACATAGACCAAATCAAAACCGCCACCGAAGTGGTCAAGTAAATAATTGTCTGCCTGCAGTTGCACATTTTGCGGTGGTGCGCCCAATGCGGGACCACCTGTGAACCGCGCATTGTCGTCGCATGGACTGTTCAGTAGCGAGCGGCTGTATTCATGTGGCCGCGAAGTGCGCCAGTGGTAAAGCGGCCGCACAAATTCTTGTGTGAGTGACAAAGACAACACGGCATCGCGCAGCAACCTAAAGCCACGGCTAGGCGGCGCCATGAAGCGCGTGCTCTTGCCAGCTTCTGTGATGATTTCACGCGCTGCACCCACACGTTCTGTGCTGTGGTTTTGCATCAATTTTTCGGGTGCATGGCCTTGGAGAACAAATGCCAAATGCCAACCCAAAGACTGCGCATCTTGGAAAGCGGTGTTAGCACCGCGAACACCAAAGATGGGCAGCAAGTGCGCCGCATCGCCGGTAAAGACAATGCGCTGGTGCACGTATTGCGGCAAGGTCAGGGTGCGGGCGGAGTACACCGAGTTCCAGTCCATCTCCCAAGGCGTGCCTTCAAAACCAATCATCTTGAGTTGCGCATCGATGCGCTGTTTCAAGGACTCTGGGCGCAAGGCTTCTTCAGGTGTTTCGCCTGGCGGCAATTGGTAGTCCACACGCCAAATACCGTGCGGCTCGCGGTGCATCAGAATGGTGTTGCCGCGGTTCCAATCAGGGTCAAAGAAGGCCAAGCGTTCGGTGGGATAGGGCAGGTCAATGCGAATGTCGGCAATCACAAAGATGCTTTCAAACGACGCGCCTTCCAGCTTCAAGTTCATGCTGCTGCGAATTTCAGAGCGACCGCCGTCAGCGGCTATCAGCCATTCTGTTTCTAGGGTGTAGGGGCCTTCGGGTGTGTCGATTTCGGCGCTCACGCCACCATCCATGTTCTCTGCCTTCACCAGTTTGTTGCCCCAGCGCACATCGATCAGCGGATTCGCGGCGCAGGCATCGTGCAAGTACTCTTCGAGGTACTGTTGCTGGATGTTGATCATGGGGAAGAAGCGATCATCGGGATCGTGCGGTGTTTCCATGCGAAACACTTTTTGCCCACGGTAGATTGAATTGCCGCAGCGCCAGGGCAGGCCGTTTTCCGTCACGCGATGCGCTACGCCCACTTGCTGCAAAATTTCCATGGAGCGACGTGTGAACACAATGGCGCGCGAGCCTTGTGAGAATTGCAAATCGGCGCTGACCAACACACAAGGTACGCCGTGCCTGGCCAACTCAAGGGCTGTCACCATGCCCGCAGGGCCCGCACCCACAATCACCACTTTGTGTTTTGATTCAGGCGCGTTTTGTGAAGCCAACCATGGCTTGAAAACTTGGTACTTGTAATAAATGGACGGGCGGGGTTGGGTGCTGGGGGTGTGCATGGACTTCGCGGTAGAAGAATTCGGCTTGCCCTAAATATAAGCCCAATGGCCCCTATGCCCCTTGAGTTGCCGTGGCTCAGCCCCGCGTTTTAACGTAATCCCAAAGTGCTTTGATGTCTTCCGAACTCAATTGGCTGCGCCAAGCAGGCATGCCGGGTGGCTTGCCGTTCAGCACTGAATTTTGGAAGCGCTCAAATTCCGCCAGCGGAAATTGACGCAAATCAAACGCCAATCCCGGGCTGACCATGTCGCGGCCATGGCAGGCTGCGCAAGCGTCTTGGTAGATTTCTTTGCCCAATGCGGCATCGTTGGCTTGAAGTTGCGTCAGGGGAAGCAGGCATGCCATGAACCCGCTTGCACAGACCAGTGAATAAGCAATCAGAGAACGCATATTGGCAAGTGCCTTCAAACTTTTTTCGTGCGCATGGCAGAGCCCTTGATGGGCGGTATCCAAGGCGTGTCGGTCCAGCCAATGCCACGACGTGCTGTTTGCACATCGATCAAATAGGGACGGCCTTCGATGGTCGATGCTTTGGCGCGAGCCAATGCCGCTTTCAATTGCAAGGGGTTGTTCACCACTTCACCGCGCACGCCAAAGCCGGCGGCAATCGACGCCATGTTCATGTCGGGGTTGCCCAAATAACTGCCCACGTATTGGCCCGTTTCCACCATGCGACCTGAAGGCGCGTTGGCAATGGTGCGGGTGTGAGGACCTGCATAAGCATGGTTGTTGTAAACGATGGTGATGACAGGCAATTCCAAACGCGCCATGTTCCACAGCGCATGGGGGCCAAACAAGAAGGAGCCATCGCCCACCAAGCAAATTACCTGCTGATTGGGCCTGGCCAGTTTGACCCCTGCAGCCGTGCCCACGCCGGAGCCCAGGTGGCCGCCGTAATAGAAAAACAACTCACGGCCGCCGACAGGGTTGAAGTTAAAGGAGTGCATGGCCACCGAGCCGGCTTCGTTGACGATGATGGCATCGGGGTCTGCAAACTGCGCCACTTCCCATGTCACGCGGTCAGCGATCATGGGGCTGTTGTTCCACTCGGGGTTGTTGATGATGCCGGCGCGAATGGCGCGTGAGCGTTCTGTGAATTTGCGCACTTCAGCAGCACGCTCTGCGGCGGCCTGTTTGATGCGTTCATTGACCAAGGGCTCTAAGGCCGCAATCAAATCGTCCATGCCCAAACCCACATCGCCGACCAAAGGCACATCGGTGACCATGACCTTGCCCATGTTTTGGTAGTCGATGCGCATGTCGATGAACTTGATGCCGCGCGCCACAATGGGGTTGACACCGTTGTGCTGCATCTTGTTGCCAATGTTGATCACCACGTCGTAGTTTTTAGGCCATGTGATGGAGGCCAAAGTACCTGAAGGTGCATTGCCCACCCACAGCGGGTGCGCCTCTGGAAAGTTCACCCACATCTGGCGCATTTGCGTCACCGGCATGCCCAAGAGTTCAGCCAAGCGAACGGCCTTGGCCACTGCTTTGGCTTTGTAAATCTCATCGCCCACAATCAAAATGGGCATCTTGGCATCGAGCAACATTTTGGCGGCACGTTCAATCTCAGTCGGATTGGGCCGCACGCGCATGCGTGTGTCGAAATGGCTTTGCTGAATGATCTCGGTGCGGGTGCGCTCGTCGGTGTAGTCGGAGTTCCAATTTAAATACGCGGGGCCATGCGGTGGCGTCCAAGCGGTTTTGAAAGCGTGGCGCACCGTTTCAGGAATCATGGCTGCACCGCGTGCCATCCAAGAGTACTTGGTGAGGGGTTGAACCACTTGGTCTTGGTTGGGAATTTCCTCAAAATTGTCGCGACCCGACATGCGTGATTTTTCGGTGCGATACGAATACACCACCAAAGGCGTTTGTTCTTTGAAGGCGTTGTAAATTTGGCCCATCGCATTCATCAAACCCACCGAGCCTGCTTGCATCACGATGGCAGGTTCTTGGGAGGCTTTGATATAACCCGAGGCCATGGCGGCACCAGGACCTTCGTGCGGTGTGAGGATGTACTTGAGTTGCGGTCTGTCCACCAGGGCTTCGTAGAACTGCGCGTCTTCGCTGGCGGAATTGCCAAAGACGTACTTCACGCCACAGGCCATCAGTTGTTCGGCAAAGCACGCACCGCCGGTGCCTGTGAATTGCTTCACCGGACCTGCTGCACCGACTGTGCTGGGCGTTGGCGCTGTTTGGGCATGGGCGGCGTTGTTAAGTGAGGATAGCACCAACTCGGCGGCGCTGGCAGTCATGCCAACAGACGTCATGTTGTTCAGAAAGCCGCGGCGAGAGATGTCTTTTGACAAATACTTTTGAACCAAGTCACGCATTGAATTCTCCAAGGACGAGTGGGGCTGAAGAATCAGCGTGAAGTGCTGGCAACTTTGGGTGAGTTGGGGCCAAAGTCAGTGGCCAAATAGCTGGCCATGGTTTTGATCTCATCACCTGTCCACACGGCGCCGCGCGCCATCATGCGATAGAGCGTCGCTTCCCAAGCGCGTGCATCTTGGCGTTGGTCACGCCAGATGGCATCAGAGTGGCATTGCAAACATTTGCTGACCACCAGTTCGCGAGCGGGGTTGGCGGCTGGCGCAGATGGCGCAGCTTTTGGGGCACTGTCTTGTGCCATGGCGCAACTGGCCGAGAGCATGGTCAAAATGGCAACGCAAGCTTTGGCTTGGATGCGCACGCTGGCAGTTGCCGAGTTCAGTGAAAAACGCATGGAGCTTCCTTCAGATGCCCCACCTCTGAGGCTTGTGAAGGATTGTGCGGAGATTCAGGCGCGCCATCATTGGTGTTTCCCCGCGCCTGACATGCGCTCGGACGGGCCTGTCGTTTTTGTCACATGCAGGTGTTCCGCATAGCGGCATACCAGTAGTGTTGAATTTGCATTTGCAGGTCGGCTTCGGATTGGACACTGAAATGATGCGACTCACCCGCTTGTTTTAATTGTGCTGGGCTTGGAAAATTCTTCAGCACCTCGTGCGTGCTGCCATCCTTGAGCGGGCGAGTCTGGTAAGTGTTGCCATGTGCATCCGTGCGGGAGATGGGAGTGCTTGAACCCATCACGTACTTGTTGTCCAACATGATCAAGCGACCACCAGGTTTGAGGCAGGTGCGAACTGAATCAAAGAAGGTGTCCCATTCGTTGTGCAACAGATGTGAATACCAATGCGCAGCAAACACGCAATCCACTGGGGCTGTGATTTGGGGCGCATACGCATTGAGGGTTTGCGTGGCACTGAGGCCTCGAATGTTTTTGTGCAGTACCACCTCAAGTGCGCCATCGTCGGCATCTGTGGCCACCCAAGCGCTGGCAAGAGGTGCCAAGCGCTCGGTCCACCAACCCGTGCCGCAAGCCAATTCCAAAATGCTGCAATGGGCAACATCGGCCTGAAGCTGCGCTACCAATTGTTGCAAATCGGCTTGGCGCTCTGGCTTGGCGTAAATGGCCTCGTACTCGCTTAGGCGTTTGTTGTAGTAGTCGAGCATGGAAGCCTGGTGGCCTATGAAGACGCTTAGTTAGCTTTGATGCCCGCAGCTTGCACCAACTTGGCAATGCCTTCTGTTTCAGACTTGATAAAGCCATTGAAGGCTGTGCTGGTCATCGGCATCGGCGCTGCGCCAATGTTGTCCAATTTGGTTTTGAACTCAGAAGAGTTCAAAATTTTGACCACTTCAGCATTGAGTTTGTCGAGCACTGGCTTGGGCGTTTTGCTTGGTGCCAACATGCCGACCCAGAATGTGTATTCAGAGCCAGGGACGCCTGCTTCAACTGTTGTTGGGGTATTTGGCAAATCGTCTGATCGCTTGGGTGTACCCACTGCCAAGACTTGCAGCTTGCCATCCTTGATCAGCGGCAATGCAGAAACGATGGGCGCGAAGAACCAATCAATGCGGCCACTGATGGTTTCTGTGAGGGCTTCAGGCGTGCCTTTGAACGGAATGTGGGTAGCGTTGATACCAGCGGCCACTCTGAACTTCTCGGCATTGATGTGCGTGGCAGAACCTGTGCCAGCCGATGCGTAATTGAAGCCATCGGGTTTGGCTTTGACTTTGGCAATCAGGTCTTTGACATCTTTGAAGCCTTTGCTGGGCGACACCACCATCACATTCGGCAGGCTGGCCAATGACGTAATGCCGACCAAGTCGTTCAAAGTGTCGTAGGGCAGGTTGGGGTAAATGGCGGGATTCACCACGTGACCAGAAGAGTGAACCAACAGTGTGTAGCCATCGGGGTTGGCCTTGGCCACTTGGTTGGCCGCAATGGTGCCACCTGCGCCGGGTTTGTTTTCAATCACAACGGGTTGGCCCAAGGCGGTGCCAAGTTTTTCGGCCACAGCACGCGCCACGATGTCAGTGCCGCTGCCCGCTGTGAAGGGCACCACAAACTTGATGCTTTGCTTGGGCCAGTCTTGGGCTTGCGCATTCAGGCTCAAGCCAGAAAGTGCCAGCGTGGTTAACGCCAAACTCAGCAATTGTTTGGCCATGGTTCTTTTGTGAAACGGTGCGGTCATGTTGTCTCCAGTTGCAGTTGTCTTGAATTAAGTAGGGGTGGCTGGGGGATAGGGCATGGCCAACAAGATGCTGGCCATTTGGTCGGTTTTGTTGACCAGCTGGCGCTTCTCGCCGGGTGCAAAACAAGCTGAGTCGTGAACCTTGAGCACGGCCTCGGTGACCACGCCGTTGAGTTCGGACACTAGTGTCACTTCGCCAGACAACACCACATAGTGTTTTTCCATGGGCGAGCCGTCGAGACCGGTATGACCGCTAGGTTGAATTTGCGAAACGCCCATCCACAAAGCTTTGGAAGGGCCTGCTTCATGCCCTTGCAGGCGCAAGCAGGTCATGTCGAAATGATTAGGCGCTTTGTACTCGGGCGCTTGGTTAAAGCGGGTGATGTTCATGGCTTGAGCACCATTCTGTTTTTAGCACCCGCCAAAACGGCTTTGTAGGCGTCCATGGCGTGAGGTAGCGCAATCATGTCGGCTGCATCGACTGGGAAAGGTTTGAGCGTGCCGTCTTCAAAACCAGGACGCAACTCGTCCAGCAGTTCGCAAGAGCGAACGCAGTCAAGCGCCAAAGTGTCGATGCCCACAAAGTTGTGCATGCCCCGGTAAAACTTGAACAAGTCAAAGGCGACCGTTTGTCCCTTGGTGGCAATGATGAAAATCTGCGTGGCGCCTTTCGCCATCACGGCGTGGCCCACTTCCCAATACACCTTGTCGACGGTGTTGAAGACCAGGTCGGCGCCTTTGCCACCTGTCAAATCCATGATGCGTGTGGCCGGCTCGATGTGGGTGCTGTTGATCACCTCGACATCGGCGCATGCAAAGCCTTCCAAATGATCTTGGCGTTGCACTGCAATCACTTTGGCACCTGCGCGCGCAGCGATTTGCACTGCAGCTTGACCCACTTTGCCGTTGGCACCCAAGACCACCACGGTTTGACCGGTTTTCACGCCACCTGCGCGGCTAAAGCCTTCGCACGCCGTGACAAAGGGCACACCCACTGCGCCTGCTTCTTCAATGCTGATGGCTTTGGGCGCTTCTTTGACAGCGGCCACAGGCAAGACCAAATAGCGCGCATGGGAACCGTTGCGCGTGATGCCGATGTCACCACCGGAACCCCAAACTTGGAGGCCTTTGAGCGCTGCAGGACCATCGATCACTACACCGGCAAAATCGCGACCCGGTGTGCGTGGAAAAACAGCATGGGGCATGATGCCCAAGGTGGCTTTGACATCGCTGGGGTTGACGCCTGCGGCCAATACTTGAACCAATACTTCACCGGCTTGAATGCTGGGGGCGGTTTGCGGCACGCATTGCAGTTGCAAGGTGTCGATGCCAGTGGCTTTGCTTTCAACATGCAAAGCGTGTGCGGAAGAGGGGGTCATGAAACTCAAACTTTCTTTAAATTCAGCATGTCGCGCGTCTGCGCGGCGGTGGCCACTTGGCCACCCATTTGCTTGATGATGTCGGCGGCTTTGGCCACCAACTGTGCATTGCTTTCGGCCAACACGCCTTTTTCTAAGTAGATGTTGTCTTCCATGCCCACACGGACATGGCCGCCGTACAACCAGCTTTGCGCCACGATGGGAAACTCGCTACGGCCCAAGCCAAAGGCTGACCAAATGGCGCCTTGGGGCAACAGGTTGCGCGCATACATCAAGGTTTCGGGCGTGGCGGCAAAGCCGTACTTCACGCCCAACACAAAGGTCCACATGCCAGGGCCGTCTAGCGTGCCGTCGGCAATCAAATCGCGCGCCAAGTGCAAATCGCCCGAATCAAAAATTTCTAACTCGGGTTTGACGCCGCTGTC
>CANGCI010000110.1 GCA_947451995.1 Comamonadaceae bacterium
ACTTCGCTGCAAGAGGTCCAGCAGTTGCTGGGCATGGAGGGTGATGTTCTGAAAGAGCGGCGCGATTTGCTGATTGAGCATCTGCACAAGCTCAATGACACGTACCGCGGTTTGCATCAGCGTCACTTGGTGGCATTGGCCAAGTTGATGAACATGGCCATGGCCGAGGTGTATGAGGTGGCCACGTTCTACCACCACTTTGAAATCATTCAAGATGGCGCGCAAGCGCCACAGTTCACAGTGCGTGTCTGCGACGGACTGAGCTGTGACATGGCGGGTGCTGCCACATTGCTTGACAAGTTGCAGGCATCTCTTGGTGCTGATAAGGTCAAAGTGGTCGCAGCGCCTTGCATGGGGCGTTGTGAGCAAGCGCCAGTTGCCGTTGTGCATCAACACGAAATGGGGCATGCGTCCGTAGACCAAGTGATGCAAGCCGTACAAGCGAAAGCGATTGAAGCTGTGGTGCCCGACTACATTGACTTCAATGCCTATGTGGCCGACGGTGGTTACGAATTGCTTCAAGCGCTGCACAAGGGTGCGTCAGATACAGAAGCCGTCTTGAAAGCCATGGAAGATTCAGGTCTGCGCGGCTTAGGTGGTGCAGGATTTCCAGCGGGTCGCAAGTGGCGCATTGTGCGCGAGCAAGTTGCGCCTCGCTTGATGGCCGTCAACATTGACGAAGGCGAGCCAGGCACCTTCAAAGACAGAACGTATTTAGAACGTGATCCTCATCGGTTTTTAGAGGGCATGCTGGTGGCGGCCCATGTGGTGGGCGTTGATGCCATTTACATTTATTTGCGCGACGAATACCACGGCTGCAGACATATTCTAGAAACAGAACTGGCCAAGCTTCAAGCCAATGCGCCTGTTGCCTTGCCCAAGATTGAATTGCGCCGAGGCGCTGGTGCTTACATTTGCGGCGAAGAGTCGGCCATGATTGAAAGCATTGAAGGCAAACGGGGTGAACCCCGCATGCGGCCGCCTTACATTGCACAGGTCGGCTTGTTTGGCAGGCCGACGCTGGAACACAACTTTGAAACCCTTTACTGGGTGCGCGACATTGTGCAAAAAGGACCTGAGTGGTTCTCTGGTTACGGCCGTCATGATCGCAAAGGTTTGCGCAGCTTCAGTGTCAGTGGGCGTGTCAAAAAGCCAGGCGTGAAGCTGGCGCCTGCTGGCATCACCATTGCGGAGTTGATCGAAGAGTATTGCGGTGGCATGCAAGACGGCCACAAGTTCTATGCCTACTTGCCCGGCGGTGCTTCTGGCGGCATTCTGCCTGCATCTTTAAATGACATTCCGCTCGACTTTGACACCTTGCAAGCCTATGGCTGCTTCATTGGTTCAGCGGCGGTCATTGTGTTGGGCCTTCAAGACTCAGCACGGCACGCTGCGCTCAACATGATGAACTTCTTTGCACACGAAAGTTGTGGACAGTGCACGCCTTGTCGCGTGGGAACGGCCAAAGCTGTTCAGCTGATGCAAGCCCCTGTTTGGGACACCACCACCTTGGAAGATTTAAGCCAAGTGATGACCGATGCTTCGATTTGCGGTTTGGGTCAAGCGGCCCCCAATCCCATTCGATGTGTCCAAAAATATTTCCCACAGGAGATCATTTAAATGAACGCCCCTGTGTCCAAAGAATTGCTGGCGCCACCTAGCGTTGAATTCAAACTCAATGACCAAACCGTGGTGGGCTTTGAGGGCGAGTCCATTCTCAATGCGGCCAAGCGACATGGCATTGAGATTCCGCACCTTTGCTACAAAGAAGGCATGCGCGCAGATGGCAATTGCCGTGCATGCGTGGTGGAAATCAAAGGCGAAAGAACGCTGGCCCCCAGCTGCTGCCGCAATGTCACCCCAGGCCTTGAGGTGTTGAGCCAAAGCCTTCGCGCCAAAAAGAGCCAAGAGATGGTGTTGGAGCTGTTGCTGTCGGATATGCCTGATCAGGGTTACAAATGGACAGAAGTAGGGCAACATGGTGAGCTGAGCGATTGGGCGCAGGCCATGAACGTCACTGTCAGACCTGAACTTCAAAGTCTGCGGCGGGAGCAGCCTTCGGCTGATGTCTCGCATCCGGCCATGGCGGTCAACTTGGATGCCTGCATTCAGTGCAACCGCTGTGTTCGTGCTTGTCGTGAAGAGCAAGTGAACGATGTCATCGGCTATGCACATCGCGGTGCGCACAGTCAAATTGTGTTTGATGTGCAAGACGACATGGGCAGTAGCAGTTGCGTTGCTTGTGGCGAGTGTGTGCAGGCTTGCCCTACCGGGGCACTGATGCCCAAGACGCAAGTGGGCTCGCAAGTGGTTGACAAAAAAATCGACTCTGTGTGCCCCTTCTGCGGTGTGGGCTGCTTGCTCACTTACAACGTGAAAGACAATCGCATTGTGAGTGTGGAGGGGCGAGATGGTCCCGCCAATCACAATCGCCTTTGTGTCAAAGGTCGTTTTGGATTTGACTACATCCAGCACCCGCAGCGCCTCACAGTGCCGCTGATTCGCAAGGCGGGCGTGCCCAAGGACCCAGAAGCCATTCAACACCTCAATCGCAATGCAGCGCAGTGGTCGGATGTTTTCAGGGAAGCCACATGGGAAGAAGCGCTGGCCATAGGTGCTGGCAAATTGAAACAATTGCGAGATGTGCACGGCCCTAAATCTTTGGCGGGCTTTGGTTCGGCCAAAGGCAGCAACGAAGAAGCCTACTTGTTCCAAAAATTGGTGCGAACAGGCTTTGGCTCAAACAACGTTGACCATTGCACGCGCTTATGCCATGCCTCTAGCGTGTCTGCATTGCTAGAGGGCGTTGGCTCTGCCGCCGTCAGCAATCAGGTGAACGATGTGGAACATGCTGGCCTGATTTTGGTCATAGGTTCCAACCCCACCGCCAACCATCCTGTGGCCGCTACCTGGATGAAAAACGCTGCCAAGCGCGGGGCCAAGATCGTCTTGGCAGATCCCCGTGTCACCGACATTGGCAAACACGCTTGGCGAACATTGCAGTTCAAGCCTGATACCGATGTGGCCATGCTCAATGCGCTCATCTACACCGTGATTGAAGAGGGCTTGGTCGATCAGGATTTCATTCAAACACGTGCCAACAACTACGAAGCACTGAAGCAAAACATTCAGGGCTATAGCCCCGAAGCAATGGCGCCCATTTGCGGCATACCAGCAGCTAAATTGCGTGAAGTCGCGCGCGAATTTGCCACCAGCAAAGCGGCGATGATTTTGTGGGGCATGGGTGTCAGCCAACACGTGCACGGCACCGACAATGCGCGTTGTCTCATTGCCTTGGTCACAGTGACAGGGCAGATTGGCAAACCCGGTTCAGGCCTACATCCCTTGCGCGGTCAAAACAACGTGCAGGGTGCCAGCGATGCGGGCCTCATTCCCATGATGTACCCCAACTACCAGCGCGTCTCTAACCCCGATGCCCACGCTTGGTTTGAAAAGTTTTGGGACACCCCCTTAGACAGTCAACCCGGCTACACCGTTGTCGAGATCATGCACAAGGCCTTGGCCGATGACAGCGATCCGCACAAAGTGCGCGGCATGTACGTCATGGGCGAAAACCCCGCCATGAGCGACCCTGATTTGAACCACGCAAGACACGCCTTGGCATCGCTAGAACACTTGGTGGTGCAAGATATTTTCATGACCGAGACCGCATGGCTGGCCGATGTGGTTTTGCCTGCCACAGCATGGCCAGAAAAAACAGGCACCGTGACCAACACCGACCGCATGGTGCAAATGGGTCGACAAGCTGTGGATGCACCGGGCCAAGCCAAGGCCGATTTGTGGATCGTTCAGCAAATGGCCAAAGGCATGGGCTTGAATTGGCACTATGAAGGTGAGCACCATGGTGTGGCGGCAGTTTACGAAGAAATGCGCCAAGCCATGCACGAAGTGATCAGCGGCATTTCATGGGTTCGCTTGGCGCGCGAGTCCAGTGTCACGTACCCCTGCCTGACAGAAGACGACCCGGGCGAACCCATCGTGTTCAAAGACCATTTCGCAACGGACGATGGCCGGGTTCATTTGGTGCCAGCTGACATCATTCCTGCCAACGAGAGACCTGACGCGCAATATCCCTTTGTGCTGATCACGGGCAGGCAGCTCGAGCACTGGCACACGGGTAGCATGACGCGAAGAGCCACCGTGCTGGATGCCATTGAACCCGAAGCAACGGCGTCTTTGTGTGGTGCTGATTTACTGTCCTTGGGCGTGAATGCGGGCGACGTCATCACCTTGGCCTCACGGCGTGGCGAAGTGTGTTTGCGGGTTCGCCGTGACGATGGCACACCGCAAGGTGCCGTGTTTGTACCCTTTGCTTATTACGAGGCGGCTGCCAATTTAATGACCAACGCTGCGCTTGACCCGGTTGGCAAAATTCCAGAATTCAAATATTGCGCCATTGCTGTGAAGGCCGGCGGGCAATTGTCGGAAGCTGTGGGATTTTTTCAAGCGCCTGCTTGAGGGCGTTCTAGTTGGTAACGCTCATGCCCCGCGCGACGTAAATCGCAAGCGGGGCAGGTGTTGCAGCCGTAGCCCCAAGCGTGGCGGTGGGTGCGGTCACCCAAATAGCAGGTGTGGGTTTCTTCTTCGATCAAAGAAACCAAAGCCTGTCCGCCTAATTTCTCTGCCATGGTCCAGGTCTGCGCTTTGTCGAGCCACATCAAGGGTGTCTCGAGCACCAAGCGAGTGTCCAGGCCCAAACTCAAAGCCACTTGGAGCGCTTTGAGGGTGTCGTCACGACAGTCTGGGTAGCCAGAGTAATCTGTTTCGCACATGCCGCCCACAATCATTTTGAGTTGGCGACGGTAAGCAATGGTGGCGGCAAAGGTCAGGAACAACAAATTGCGACCTGGCACAAAGGTGTTGGGCAAGCCGTTTTGCTGCATCTCAATGGCTTTGTCGGCTGTGAGAGCCGTGTTGCTGATTTGACCCAGCAAGCTGAGGTCTAGCATGTGGTCTTCGCCAAGCTTGTATGCCCACTGCGGGAATTGTTGCTTGATGCCGTTGATGAAGTGTTCGCGGCAGGCCAATTCAATGACGTGCCGCTGGCCATACTGAAAGCCAATGGTTTCAACGCGATCGTATTTTTCGAGTGCCCAAGCCAAGCAGGTGGCAGAGTCTTGGCCACCTGAAAACAGAACCAGGGCAGAAGTGTTGAATGTTGTCATGCTAATTCTGTTTTGAAATTGGAGTGGGTCTACGCAAAAGCAAAAGGAGGGGCAGTGCAGCCAACGTGATCCACATCATCAATCGGAAGTCTTGAAGATAAGCCAAAGTGGCAGCTTCTTTGGTGACCGCGGCATTGACCAAGGCCAAACCTTCTGCCGATGTCACATCCACCAACTTGTTTTGAATGGCCAGTTGCAAGGGCTGACTGAAGGTGTTGATTTGGTCGGCAAAGATGGCGTGGTTGGTTTGTGTTTTTTCGACCAAGTAGGTGATCACAATCGAGATGCCAATGCTGCTGCCCAAGTTGCGCATTAAGCTGAACAAGGCGGTGCCGTCGTTGCGAAAGCGGGGTTCAAGCGTCGTGAAAGTGAGGGTGGTGAGAGGTGGAAAAATAAAACCCAAGCCAAAGCCCTGAATGAGTCCAGTCATCACAATGGCCGAACCACTGATGTCGGCCGTGAAGCTCGTCATCATGTAAAGTGACAGGGCGGTCAAAAGCAGGCCCATTGCAATCAGGTATCGTCCATCAAAGCGATGGGCATTTTTCCCGACAAACACCATGGCCAACATGGTGCCAACGCCACGGGGTGCCAACACAAAGCCGATGTCAATGATGGGATAGCCCATCAGGCCTTGCATAAAGGGTGGCAGCAGTGCCATGGTGGCCAGCAAAATGATGCCCACCACAAAGATGAAAACCAAACCCAAACTGAAGTTCCGGTCATTGAACAAACTCGGTTCAATGAAAGGGTGAGCGTAAGTGAGGATATGCGCTACAAACAAATAAAAACCGAGGATGGCCAGGGTGGCTTCAATGATCACCTCTGGGCTCATGAACCAGTCGAGGGACTCGCCTCTGTCGAGCATCATCTGCAAGCTGGCCAGCGCCATGCTGAGAAACAAGAACCCTAGCCAGTCAAATTTTCGTTCTTTATCAATGGGTGTTTCTTTGACGTACGCCGTCAAACCAAACCAAGTGAGCAGACCCAAAGGCAGGTTGATGTAGAAGACCCATCGCCAACTGTAATATTCAGTCAGCCAGCCGCCTAAGCTGGGGCCCAAGATGGGGCCAATCATCACCCCGACTCCCCACATGGCCATGGCCGTGCCGTGCTTCTCCTTGGGGTAGCTGTCGAGCAACACCGATTGCGACAAAGGTACCAGGCTGGCGCCAAAGACCCCCTGCAGAAAACGAAATAAAACGATTTGCGGTAAGTTTTGAGCGGCGCCACACAACATCGAAGCCAGCGTAAATCCAACGACGGCCACAATGAAAACACGCTTGCGACCCAATTTGGCCGTCAAAAAACCCGTCAAAGGAATGAAGATGGCCGAGGCCACAATGTAAGACGTGAGCACCCAAGACATCTGATCTTGCGTGGCGCCCATGGCGCCTTGCATGTGGGGCAGGGCCACATTGGCAATGGTGGTGTCCAAAGCCTGCATGATGGTGGCCAACATCACCGACAGCGTGATGAAACCGCGGTGTTCAACGCTGTTGTTCGTCATGGCCAAATGGGAGGGCTGCGATTAAAGTGTCATGCCCAGAATGCTGCGACGATGGCCGGTGTCTATTTCAACCTTGGTGCTCAGACCCGTGCGCAATTCTGGCGCTTGTGAGTTTGGCTTGATGGTGATTTTGACAGGCACACGTTGGGCAATTTTGATCCAGTTGCCCGATGCGTTTTGCGCGGGAATCAGGGCAAACTCCGACCCTGTCGCGCCGCTGAGGCTGTCTACTTCGCCTTGCCAAACCACATCGGGGTAAGTGTCGATGTGAATGGTGACGGGTTGCCCTGTTCGAACATAGGTTAAATCTGTCTCGGTGAGATTGGCTTCAATCCAAACGTTGCCATTGACCACCAAGGCCATCACCATACTGCCTGCTGGCACAAACTGTCCCAGTTTCGGTGGCTTGTTGACCGTGCCCGATACGGCTGCCCGCACTTCCATGCGAGACAGGTCGAGTTTGTTTTGATCAAATTCAGCTTGAGCGCTTAGGAAGCTGGGATGTTTTTCAACCGGCGCGTTGACATCGCCACTTAAAGATTCTGCAATGCGTTGCAGATCTTGCTGAAGTGCCGTGACTTGCAGCGCGGCCAATTCGGTGTTCTGTTTGGCCTCATCGAATTTAGAAGCCGAGACAAAATTCTTGCTGACCAGTTCGGCTTGTCGTGCTTGTTCTTTCAGTGCAAATTGGTATTTCGTTTTGGCCAAGTTGATCTCAGCTTGCTTGGTGCGGTAACTGGCTTTGAGTGCTGCCAAATCTGCACGAACTTGAAGCAATTTGGCTTCTGCTTTGGCGTGTGCAATTTGAATGGGCGCAGGGTCTAGTCGAAACAGGACATCGCCAACTTTGACGAGTTGATTGTCGGACACGAGCACTTCTTTGACCACGCCAGAAATTTCTGCATTGACAGGAACCTTGTCGGCTTTGAGGTAGGCATTTTCTGTCTCGACAATGCGGCCCCCTCGAAGGTAAGAGGCTGTTCCGATGACCCCTGCTAGTAAAGGAATCAGAATCAAGAGAACCAAGCGTTTAGCGGGTTTTGTAGGATGTGTCATGGATGGGGCTCATTATAAGGAGATACCCTAGTTCTGAAGCTCAGCCTGCCTTTGGCCCGTTTTCAAATTTGGCCTGCACACCAAACGATGGCTGGAAACGTGGCCAGCCAGGCCCAGAAAAATCGGTTCAA
>CANGCI010000111.1 GCA_947451995.1 Comamonadaceae bacterium
ACGACCAGCAAGAACAAGAAAACAATGCCCGAGAAAATGTCGATCATGAAGTTCGACCCAAAAGCTCGCAAGCACGTTGAGTACAAGGAAATCAAACTGAAGTAATTCAGATTGACCCAACAAAAAGCCCGCTGATGCGGGCTTTTTTACGTCTAAGGTTAATTTAATTGGGGTCAGATCCACATTAATTTGGTCATTCAAAGAGGCTGAAGGCTAAGGGGGGCTGACAATAAATGGGGTCAGATCAACATTAATTTACTTGGCGCATAGGGCTCTTTGAATCATAAAAATTAATGTTGATCTGACCCCAATTATTGAGCCCCCCTTAGCCTTCAGCCCCTTTGAATGGGAATTAATGTGGATCTGACCCCAATTAAATTCTTACGCTCTAGCAGCGCGAAGTTGTGTGGAGAAATCGCGCAAGGCAGCAATGCCGCTCTCTTCGGCGCGTTTGCACCAGGCCTGGAGGTCCAAGGCCAACTGTTCACGGTTGTGTGACGTGTTGAGCCAGATTTGGCGGAGTTCTTCACGCATGGCCAGCATTTTTTCCAACACCGGGTAAGCAGCCAAAGTGGCGCTCAAAGGTGCTTGCGCTTCTGCAGGAACCTTGTCGCCATCACGGTGAATCCAGCGAGCGGCAATTTTCAACACACTGGCGTCGAGCTTGGCATTGGCCACTTCTTCACGGAACACGCTGCGCATCTGGCGGGCGTAACCGGCCATCACTTCGTAGCGGTTGGCAATCAGGGCTTCCAATGTTTTTTCGTCTGCCACGGGGCGAACTTCACCGTAAGCCAAGACGGGCGGTGTTTTCTTCACGTGTGCCAAACCAAAGAACTGCAAGATGCAGATGTAAGTCCAACCCAAATCAAACTCATAGGGCTTGACCGACAATTTGGCAGAAGTTGGGTAGGTGTGATGGTTGTTGTGCAACTCTTCGCCACCAATCAGAATGCCCCAAGGCGAAATGTTGGCACTGGCGTCATGCGCTTCAAAGTTGCGATAGCCCCAGTAGTGCGCAGCACCATTGATGATGCCCGCAGCGGTGATGGGAATCCAAGCCATTTGCACAGCCCAGACCGTCAGCCCTAAAACACCAAACAAAGCCACATCGATGATCAACATCAGGGCCACGCCTTGCCAAGAGAAACGCGAATACACATTGCGCTCCATCCAGTCGTCTGGCGTGCCGTGACCATAACGGCTGAGGGTTTCTTTGTTTTTGGATTCTTTGCGATACAACTCAGCACCCGTGAACAACACGGTTTTGATGCCGTGCACGTGAGGGCTGTGAGGGTCTTCGGCTTGCTCGCACTTGGCGTGGTGTTTGCGGTGAATGGCCGCCCACTCTTTGGTCACTTGGCCGGTGGTCATCCACAACCAGAAACGGAAAAAATGCGACACAGCGGGGTGCAAGTCCAAGGCTCTGTGAGCCTGGTGACGGTGCAAGAAGATGGTGACACTGGCAATGGTGACGTGGGTCAGGCCCAAAATGACAAAGAAAACTTGCCAGCCAGAAAAGTCTAAGAGCCCATTGGCCAACCAGTTGAGGGTTGCGTCAAATGCAGCAGAGTCGATGAACAACATGCAGTCGCTTTCTATGTAGGGATGCCCTTACAGGCAGTCCTAGTATTTTAAGATTTTCGAATTCAATTTGAAAGTTAATTCAACAAAGCGCCTCAAAAATGAAGCCTTTGGATTTCACTTTCGGACCCAGATGGCCGCAAAAAAACCATCGGTGCCATGACGGTGAGGCCACAAGCGCAAAAACGGGCCATTGCACAAGCTTTCAGCATGGGCCACCTTCAAGCGACTCAACTCATCCAACACTGGCAATTGCACAAAATCGGGATGGGCCGCAGAGAAAGCATTGGCAATGTCTTCATTCTCTTGGGGCAGCACACTGCAGGTGGCATAGACCAAGCGCCCACCTGATTTGAGCAAGCGCGCAGCGCTGTCCAAAATAGCCGTTTGAGTGGCCGCCACATCGGCAATGCCTTCGGGCTTTTGGCGCCATTTCAGATCGGGGTTGCGGCGCAAGGTGCCCAAACCTGAACAAGGCGCATCCACCAACACACGGTCAATCTTGCCGGCCAAACGCTTCACACGATCATCGCGTTCGTGGGCAATGGCGGCAGGATGCACGTTGGACAACTGACTGCGCGCCAAACGCGGCTTCAACGCATCCAAGCGGTGTGCCGAGGTGTCCATGGCATAGAGGCGTCCGGTGTTGCGCATGGCCGCACCGATGGCCAGCGTTTTACCGCCGGCACCTGCACAAAAATCCACCACCATTTCACCGCGGTGTGCATCCAAGAGCAGCGCCAGCAATTGCGAGCCTTCGTCTTGAACTTCCACAGCACCGCGCTCAAAAGCTTTGACTTTGGCAAGGGAGGGTTTGCCTTGCAAACGCAAGCCCCAAGGTGAGAAAGGGGTGGGCTCGCAAGCGATGCCTGCAGCCGTCAATTCTTTTTGCACTTCAGCACGTTTCTCGTTCAGGTCGTTGACACGCAAATCCAAAGTACCAGACTCTAAAAAACTCTTGGCCAAAGCTTCAAATTCATCGCCCACTTGTTCCTTGAGCGGACGCGCCAGCCAATCGGGCAAGTTGTGAATGTGCTGCGACATCAAGTCGGACGGCTGAATGCTGTCGCACATGTCGAGCCATTTTTTTTCGGTGTCGTTCAAGGCACTTTTGACAAAGTCGCGCGGGCCCGCAAAACCCAAGATGGCCAAACGACGTTCTTTGGCGCCACTGCCCGAGCGGGCCATGTGTTCAAACAACAATTTTTGGCGCAAGACTTTGAACACCGTCTCGGACAAGGTGGCGCGTTCGCGCGGACCCAAGTTGCGGTTGTCGCGAAAAAATCTAGAGACCACCGCATCGGCGGGATGGTTAAATTGGAGGGTGAGCCTGACCAATTCGGCGCAGGCGTCTAACAGGGCTTTAGGATGCATAGTCCCTATTGTCCCACTGCTGCACCACTTCGAGAGACTTCATGCAAGAAGAAACCTTACCGCCCCTGATCACCACCCGCCCCGGCTACTACCGTCATTACAAAAATTTACTCTACCAAGTGCTGGGCACCGTGCGTCACAGCGAGTCATTGGAGCCCATGACTTTGTACAAAGCGCTTTATGGCGAACAAGGCATGTGGGTCCGCCCTGCCGCCATGTTCAACGAAACCGTCGAGATCAATGGCGTGGTGCAACCAAGATTTGCTTGGGTGGGTGAAGAGCGCCCTATGGCTTGAAGAAGCCAGCAACGGCAGCCGGATAAATCAAATGCTCCTGCGTTAATACACGTGCCGCCAAATCATCCGCGGTATCCCCTGGCAACACGGGCACCACCGCCTGCGCAAGGATCTGTCCATGGTCTAACTCGGCCGTCACCTGATGCACCGTGGCGCCAGCAAATTTGCAGCCCGCATCGATGGCACGTTGATGGGTGTTCAGCCCCGTAAAAGCAGGCAACAAAGAGGGATGGATGTTGATCAAACGGCCAGCGTAATGCGCCACAAAGCCAGGGGTCAGAATTCTCATGAATCCCGCCAACACCACCAAATCTGGCGCATGCGCGTCAATTCGCTGCATCAGCGCCTGGTCAAAGGCTTCGCGAGAATCAAATTGGGTATGTTCCAGAACATCAGTTTGAATGGCCGAATACGCTGATTGGCTGCGAAGCCAATCGAGCCCAGCAGCGCCGGGCTTATTGCTGATCACGGCTGCAACCTGCACCCCCAGACGCTGCGCCCAATGCTGCTGTTGCGCTGCTTGAACAATGGCCGCCATGTTGGAGCCGGCACCTGAAATCAAAATGACAATCTTTTTCACCCTAGGATTATCCCTGCTCTCACAGCCAAAATAGGGTTTTGTCGCAGCCAAGACAGCGCATTTGCGCACGGTCGTGCTAAAAACGCCTTTTCATCAATCACTGGCTTTGACCGGAGACACATTTCATGGATTTGGCATTCACACCCGAAGAGCTCGCGTTTCGCGAGGAAATTCGCGCATGGGTTAAGGCAAATTTACCCGCCGACATTTCACAAAAAGTCCACAGCGCCATGCGCTTGACCCGCGATGACATGCAACGCTGGGCCAAAATTTTGGGTAAAAAAGGCTGGCTTGGTTGGGGTTGGCCTGAGCAATTTGGCGGTCCAGGTTGGACGGCTGTGCAAAAGCATTTGTTCGAAGAAGAATGCGCCTTGGCCGGTGCACCGCGCGTGGTGCCTTTCGGCCCTGTGATGGTGGCCCCCGTCATCATGGCCTTTGGCAATGCTGAACAACAAAAACGCTTCTTGCCTGGCATTGCCAGCGGCGAAGTGTGGTGGAGCCAAGGCTACTCCGAGCCAGGTTCTGGCTCCGACTTGGCCTCACTCAAAACACGTGCCGAACGTGTGGGCGACAAGTACATCGTCAACGGCCAAAAAACATGGACCACCCTGGGCCAATACGGCGAGTGGATTTTCTGCTTGGTCCGCACCAGCAACGAAGGCAAGCCCCAAACCGGCATCTCTTTCTTGTTGATTGACATGAAGACCCCCGGCATTACCGTCCGCCCCATCAAATTGCTGGATGGCGAATGCGAAGTGAACGAAGTCTGGTTTGACAACGTCGAAGTGCCCGCCGAAAACTTGATCGGTGAAGAAAACAAAGGCTGGAACTACGCCAAGCATTTGTTGGCCCACGAACGCACCAACATTGCCGATGTGAACCGTGCCAAGCGTGAGCTCGAGCGCCTCAAGCGCATTGCCAAAGCTGAAGGCGTGTACGACGACATGCGTTTCCGCGATGAAATCGCCAAACTCGAAGTCGACATCGTGGCTTTGGAAATGCTGGTGTTGCGAGTGTTGTCTGCCGAGAAATCTGGCAAGAACTCCCTCGACATTGCAGGCCTCTTGAAAATCAAGGGCAGCGAAATTCAACAGCGCTACAGCGAACTCATGATGTTGGCGGCCGGCCCTTACAGCCTGCCCTTTATCTTCGAAGCGATGGATGCAGGTTGGCAAGGCGATTTTCCTGGCCACGAGGTGTCGAATGCACCTTTGGCCGCCAACTATTTCAACTTGCGCAAAACCACGATTTACGGCGGCAGCAATGAAGTGCAGCGCAACATCGTGGCTCAAGTAGTTTTGGGTTAATTCAATTAACCATACAAGGACAGATCATGGATTTCGATTTTTCAGACGACCAAGAACAACTGCGCGACGCAGTCCGTAAATGGGTGGACAAGGGCTACACCTTTGATCGCCGCCGCGAAATTACACACGCTGGCGGTTTTGACCGCGCAGCCTACACCGAACTGGCCGAGTTAGGCCTGTGCGGCCTGTACATCAGCGAAGACCACGGCGGCATGGGCATGGGCCCTGTTGAAGGCATGGTGGTGATGGAAGAGCTGGGCCGCGGCATTGTGATGGAACCCATTCAGCAAGCCTTGATTTCAGGTGCTGTTTTAGAAGGCTATGCACCCGACGCACTCAAAGCCGCGTGGCTGCCCAAAATTGCAGGCGGCGAAGCCATCGTCGTGTTGGCGCATCAAGAGCGCAAGTCTCGCTACAACATCAGCAAGTGCGACGCGCAAGCTCAGCAACAAGATGGCCAGTGGAACATCACAGGCACCAAGAGTGTGGTGGCTGCAGGCGATCATGCCGACGCCTTTTTGGTGCCCGCGATGGCCGCAGGCAAACTGGCTTTGTTCTTGGTGGCCAAAGGCGCCAAGGGTTCTGCCACATCGGGTTATGTGACCCAAGACGGCGCGCGTGCTGCCGAGTTGACGCTCAACCAATCACCTGCCAGCTTGGTCAGCTTGGACGGCCAGACCGCCCTCAGCCACGCCGTCGACATTGGCATTGCCAGTGTGTGCGCCGAAGCAGTGGGCGTGATGGACAAAACCATGGCCATCACCGTGGACTACATGAACACACGCAAGCAGTTCAACACCACCATTGCCACCTTCCAAGCCCTGCGTCACCGTGTGGCCGACATGAAGATGCAATTGGAACTGGGCCGCTCCATGAGCTACTACGCCAGCTTGAAACTGAACACAGCAGCGGCAGAGCGCCATCAAGCGCTGGCCCGTGCCAAGTACCAGTTGGGCAATTCCATGCGCTTTGTGGGCCAGCAATCGGTTCAATTGCACGGCGGCATTGGCGTCACGGACGAGTACATCGTCAGCCACTACTTCAAGAAATTAACGCAACTCGAAATGACCTTTGGCGACACCCTGCACCACTTGGGCGAAGTGTCCAACAGCATGCAGGACACAGCAGGCGTTTTTGCCTAGGTCTTTCAACCTGCCATCGCATTGTTTGCGCAATGCTTTGGCATGGCCTGAAACCGCCCTCGTGGCGGTTTTTTCATGGCCCTGAAGTGGGTCACAATAGAGCCCATTGAATTCCAGCATCACACACCACAGGCATGAAGGTATTTCGCGGCTTTAACCATCCCGACAGGGCCACTCAGTGTGCCTTGACGATTGGTAATTTTGACGGTGTCCACCGCGGCCACCAAGCCATGCTTGCGCTTTTGAAAAATGAAGCTGCGCACCGCGGCGTGCCCAGCTGTGTGATGACCTTCGAGCCCCACCCCCGCGACTTTTTCGCAAAATTGCACAACAAGCCCGAATTGGCGCCAGCCCGCATTGCCACGCTGCGCGACAAATTGCTAGAACTTGAACGCTGCGGCATTGACCAAGTGGTGGTGCTACCCTTTGACGAACGCCTGGCCAGCCAAACCCCTGCGGACTTCATTCAGCGGGTTTTGGTGAAGGGCTTGGGCGTGAAGTACTTGTTGGTGGGCGACGATTTCCGTTTTGGCGCCAAACGCGCGGGCGATTACGCCATGCTGGACGCAGCTGGCCAGCAACAAGGCTTTGACGTGGCCCGGATGAACAGCTACGAGGTCCATGGCCTGCGTGTTTCGAGCTCCGCTGTGCGGGATGCGCTGAGCTGTGGCGACATGGACGGCGTGGCGCGTCTTTTGGGCCGCCCCTACAGTGTCAGTGGTCACGTTGTGCATGGCCGAAAGTTAGGCCGTGGCTTAGGTGCCTCGTCAGAAGGCGCCGATGACGGCTTTCGAACCCTCAATTTGCGTTTCAGCCACTGGAAACCCGCGGCCAGCGGCATTTTCAATGTGGAAGTGCACGGCTTAATGCCCGAGCCCCTGCCTGGCGTGGCCAATTTGGGCATTCGCCCTTCCTTGGACCCCAACGATGTGAACGGTGGCCGGGTGCTTCTGGAAACACATTGTCTTGACTGGCCAGACAGCATCGGGCCCGAAGGGGGCTACGGTAAAATCATCCGAGTTGACTTGCTGCACAAACTCCACGACGAACTCAAGTACGACAGCTTGGAAGCCCTGACTGTCGGCATTGCCAAGGACTGTGACGATGCCCGTGCTTTTTTCGCTGCAAGATATGCCTCGTTGCAGGCCCCTTCCAAATGACGCTTTGAACAATGTCCGAACAAAAAACAAATTACCGTGCCACCCTGAACATGCCCGACACCGCGTTTGCGATGCGCGGCGACTTGCCCAAGCGTGAGCCAGCCTGGGCCAAAGCTTGGAGCGATCAAGGTTTGTACAAAAAACTGCGTGTGGCTCGCCAAGGTGCACCCTTGTTTGTGTTGCACGATGGCCCCCCTTACGCCAATGGCAAATTGCACATTGGTCACGCGCTGAACAAAGTGCTCAAAGACATGATCGTCAAGTCCAAGCAATTGGCTGGCTTTGATGCGCAATACATTCCCGGTTGGGACTGCCACGGTTTGCCCATTGAAAACGCGATTGAAAAATTGCATGGTCGCAAACTGAGCCGCGACGACATGCAAGCCAAGAGTCGCGCCTTTGCCACCG
>CANGCI010000112.1 GCA_947451995.1 Comamonadaceae bacterium
CGCGCCCAGATTTTTTTGATCGCTGACACGCAGTACATCGCAATAAGCTTTGAGGCGTGGCCGCATTTCTTGGCCCAATTGCCCCGCGGCACCTGTCAGCAACAATCTTGGAAAAGTGAGTGGGGAAGCTTTGGGCTTGAGCATGATGACGTTTTTGAAATGGAAGTGATCAGTCTTTGAAACTTTGCGCCAAGGCAGTCGCACTGTCGCGCAGCACGTTTTGATCGGCGCCCACCGCGACAAACATGCAGCCTTGCGCCACATAATGTTTAGCCAAGGCCACATCACCCGTTAGGATACCAGCCGCTTTGCCGCAGGCTTTGATGCGTGCAATGGCTTGGTCAATCACTTTCAACACATCAGGGTGTTTGGGGTTACCTAAATGTCCTAAGGCCGCAGACAAATCGCCTGGGCCAATGAAGACGCCGTCGACACCTTCTACGTTGGCAATGTCTTCTAAGTTGTCCAAACCTTGCAGTGTTTCGACTTGCAGCAACAAGCAGAGTTCATTGGCATTGAGCTTGGCGTAATCTTTCACGCGGCCGTAGTTGCTGGCGCGTGGCGCACCTGCATAACCGCGCACACCCTGTGGTGGGTAGCGGGTGTAGGAGACCGCATCGCGCGCTTCTTGCGCGGTTTGAATGTAGGGCACCAGCAAATTTTGAACGCCGATGTCGAGCAGGCGTTTGAAGGTCACCATGTCGTTCCAAGGGGGGCGCACGATGGGCGTGGCTGTGCCGCCTTTCATGGCTTGCAGTTGCGCCAAAATTTCGCTGAGGTCGTTGGGCGAATGTTCCATGTCCAGCAGCAGCCAGTCGTAACCGCAATGGGCCAAGATTTCAATGCTGATAGGGCTGCACAAATGTGACCACAGGCCAATTTGTTTTTGACCGTTTTGAATGGCGTGCTTGAATTTGTTGTGAATGCTTTGCATGGTGAGGACTGTTGAGAGTTTGCAAAAATGATTTATCGAACCATGGCTGGCATTTTGGGATTGAAGGTCCAGCCGGGAATGAGGTATTGCATGGCCATGGCATCGTTGCGCGCGCCCAAGCCGTGCTGCAAATAAAGTTGATGAGCCGCCTCCACAGCATCCATGTTGAGCTTGACGCCCAAGCCCGGCGCTGTGGGCACATCAATCATCCCGCCTTTAATTTGCAGCGGGTCTTGTGTGAGGTACTGGCCATCTTGCCAAATCCAATGCGTGTCAATGGCGGTCACTTTGCCGGGCGCGGCCGCCGCGCAGTGCGTGAACATGGCCAATGACACATCAAAGTGGTTGTTGGAATGCGAGCCCCATGTGAGGTCGTACATTTGGCACAACTGCGCCACTCGTACTGAGCCTTGTAAGGTCCAGAAGTGGGGGTCGGCCAAGGGAATGTCAACGGACTGCAATTGAATGCTGTGCGCCATTTCGCGCCAGTCGGTCGCCACCATGTTGGTGGCAGTGGGCAAGCCTGTGGCGCGTTTGAATTCAGCCATCACTTCGCGACCCGAGAACACACCTTCGGCACCGCAAGGATCTTCGGCATAGGCCATGGTGTTGCGATGATCGCGCAGCAAACGAATGGCATCTTTGAGCAACCACCCCCCGTTGGGGTCGAGCGTGATGCGCGCATCGGGGAAGGTTTCATGCAAGGCCACAATGGCTTCGACTTCTTCTTCAGCGCGAATCGCGCCTCCTTTGAGTTTGAAGTCTTGAAAGCCATAACGATCTTGTGCAGCTTGTGCCAAACGCACAATGGCCTCTGGCGTCAGGGCAGCTTCGTGGCGCAGGCGTTGCCAGTCGTTGTTGGCATCGGGCTCGCTGTTGTAGGGCAGGTCGGTTTTGAGGCGATCGGCAATGTAGAACAAATAGCCCAAGACTTGAACTTGCGAGCGTTGCTGGCCTTCGCCTAGCAAAGCGGCCACAGGCACGCCTAAATGTTGGCCTAGCAAATCTAGCAAGGCGCTTTCAATGGCTGTGACGGCGTGGATGGCGACCCGCAAGTCAAAGGTTTGGTTGCCGCGGCCACCCGCATCGCGGTCTGCAAATTTTTGTTGAAGGCTGTTGAGTAAGTTTTTGGCATTGCCAATGCTTTGGCCTTCTACCCAAGGGCGAGCGTCTTCAAGTGTTTTGCGAATCTTTTCACCCCCTGGCACTTCGCCAATGCCGGTGTTGCCGCTGGAGTCGGTCAGTATCAGAATGTTGCGAGTGAAAAATGGGCCATGCGCGCCACTGAGGTTCAGTAGCATGCTGTCTCTTCCTGCGACAGGAATGACTTGAAGTTTGACAACTGTAGGCGTTTGGTGTTGGGCGATCATAGGGTTTGTTCGGATGTGCTTGCATCATTCTATGAGGGCGACAAGATATCATTGATCTCGTGAACCCTGACATCCATCCCAGCATCGTGATGCACCCTGCAGACAATGTTGCCATTGTGGTGACTGCGGGTGGATTGAAGGCGGGCGATCAAGTACAAAAAGGCATGAGCACCAATGCGTTGGTGTTGTTAAACGCCATCCCGCAAGGTCACAAAGTTGCCTTGGTCGATATTGCAGCGGGCCAAGCAGTGCTGCGATACAACGTCAATGTGGGTATCGCCAAAGTCGACATTCCTGCTGGCAGCTGGGTTCACGAGCGCATGCTTGACATGCCTGCTGCAAGAGATTTCCAAAATTTGCCCATGGCCTCTGCGCCGCAGCCTTCCTTAGAACCATTAACGGGATACACCTTCGAGGGCTTTCGCAATGCAGACGGCTCTGTGGGGACACGCAACATCTTGGCCGTCACCACCACCGTGCAGTGTGTGGCAGGTGTGGTGTCCCTGGCCGTGCAAAAAATCAAAGAAGAGTTGTTGCCTTTGTACCCCAACGTCGACGACGTGGTTTGCATTGAGCACACCTACGGTTGCGGTGTGGCCATCGATGCACCAGATGCGGTGATCCCTATTCGCACTTTGCGCAACATCAGCCTCAATCCCAATTTCGGCAATGAAGTGTTTGTTATCAGCCTCGGTTGCGAAAAGTTGCCGCCACAGCGACTCCTGCCCCCAGGCAGTTTTCCGCTGGTCGATGAGCGCGCAAGTACGGATGGGCCCGATACCATTTGCCTTCAAGATGATCAACACGTTGGCTTCATGTCGATGTTGCAACACATCACAGAGGGCGCCAAGCCACACTTAGAACGCCTCAATGCCAGACGACGCGAAACTGTACCCGCGAGTGAATTGGTGGTGGGCGTGCAATGCGGCGGCAGTGATGCCTTTTCGGGCGTGACTGCCAACCCCATCGTCGGCTTTGCAGCCGATCTGTTGGTGCGAGCCGGCGCCACCATCATGTTCAGCGAAAACACGGAAGTGCGCGATGCGGTTGAGCAACTGACTTCCCGTGCCAAAACAACAGAAGTGGCACAAAGCATTGTGCGAGAACTCGATTGGTACGACCGCTATTTAGAGCGCGGTCAAGCTGATCGCAGCGCCAACACAACGCCTGGCAACAAAGCAGGCGGCTTGTCCAACATTGTTGAAAAAGCCATGGGCTCGATTGTGAAGAGTGGCAACTTGCCCATTCAGCATGTTTTGTCACCTGGCGAGAAGCTCAAACCTCATCAAAAGGGCTTGGTCTTTGCGGCAACGCCTGCCAGTGATTTCATTTGCGGAACGCTTCAATTGGCGGCGGGTATGAACGTCCATGTGTTCACTACCGGACGCGGCACGCCATATGGCTTGCAGGCTTGCCCTGTGGTCAAAGTGGCCACCCGCACAGACTTGGCCAAGCGTTGGCACGATTTGATGGACTTGAATGCAGGTCGCGTGGCCGATGGCGACATCAGCATTGAAGAGGGTGGTTGGGAGTTGTTCAAAATGCTTTTGGATGTGGCCAGTGGTCGTAAAACATGGGCCGAGCATTGGAAGTTGCATAACGCATTGGTGCTGTTCAATCCAGCGCCGATTACTTAAATATCAATGAGGAGACAAACATGAAATTACGCCGTCAATTTTTAAAAACATCCGTGGCCTTTGCTGCTGGATTGATCGCACCTGCCGCCTTTAGCCAAGCTGCGCCATGGCCCTCCAAACCCATCAACTACTTGGTTGCATTTCCTGCGGGGGGCACGACGGATATTTTGGCGCGTTTGGTTTCCCAAAAGCTGGGAACTGCGCTGGGTACCAGCGTGGTGATTGAAAACAAAGGTGGCGCTGGTGGCAGCGTAGGTTCTGAAGTGGCCGCTCGCGCGCCTGCAGACGGCTACCACTTGCTGGGTGGCACTATCAGTTCGCACGCCATCAATGTCAGTTTGTATCCCAAACTGGGTTATGACCCCATCAAGTCGTTTACGCCCGTTTACATGTACGGCACCAACCCTGTTGTGTTGGTGGTGGCGGCCAACAGCCCCTACAAAACATTGCGCGATTTGTTGAATGCTGCCAAAGCCAATCCTGGCAAGTTGTCGGGTGCATCTGCTGGTAATGGCACTTCGCAACATTTGGCGCAAGAATTATTGGCCTTCAAAGGTGATGTGAAGTTCACCCACATTCCCTACAAAGGCAGTGCACCTGCCATTCAAGACGTGATGAGCGGCCAAGTGGATTTCATGTTCGACACCACAGTGGTTGCAGGTCCCCATATTCAAAGTGGCAAGCTTCGCGCGCTGGCAGTGACATCGGCCAAACGTTTGACCGATTCATTGACCGATGTGCCTACAGTCGCAGAATCTGGATGGCCAGGTACACAGGGATTTGAGGTGGTATCTTGGCAAGCGCTGTTTGCCCCCGCCGGTACACCCAAACCCATCGTCGACAAGTTGCATGCAGAAATCCTCAAGATCATTCAAGCGCCAGAGATGCAAGACCGCATCAAAGGCTTGGGCATGCAAGCTTCAGTGATGACGCCTGAGCAAATTTCAAGTTTCCAAAAATCAGAAATTGACAAATGGGCGCAAGTGATCAAAGCGGCCAACATCAAAATCGACTGAGAACACAGACCGTGCTTAAAAAAATTGCAATTACTTTGGCCGCTGCGGCCACCTTAGGGCTCAGTGCCACAGCCATCGCACAAACCGCTGCTGGCTTTCCATCGAAACCCATCAAAATTGTGGTGCCTTTTCCTGGAGGCGGCACCTCCGATGTGTTGGCCCGAATCTTTGGTCAAAAAATCACAGAAAACTGGGGGCAGCCTGTGGTGGTCGAAAACCGTCCCGGTGCCAGCGGCAACTTGGGCGCAGACCAAGTGGCCAAGTCCGCACCCGATGGTTACACCTTGGTCTTGATGGATGTAGGCAACTTGGTGATCAGTCCCGCTTTGTTCAAATTGCCCTTCAATGTCATCAACGATTTTGCGCCAGTGGCCATGGTGGCTTACTCACCGCACTTGTTGGCAGTGAGCACCAAAGTGCCTGCCAATACACCTGCTGAGTTGGTGGCCTATGCCAAAGCGCAAAAAGGCAAACTGAATTACGCCGTGGC
This sequence comes from Comamonadaceae bacterium, assembly GCA_947451995.1. Classification (GTDB taxonomy): domain Bacteria; phylum Pseudomonadota; class Gammaproteobacteria; order Burkholderiales; family Burkholderiaceae_C; genus Limnohabitans_A. The sequence goes on from CANGCI010000112.1 coordinate 5,448, forward strand.
AGCGGGCATGGGAAGTGCTTCGCATTTGGCGGGTGTGATGTACGCACAGCGCAATGGCATTGAGTGGGGCTATGTGCCTTACAAAGGCGGCGCCCAAGCCATCACCGATTTGGTCGGTGGCCAAGTGGATGTGATGTTCAATGGCATGGTGGCAACTTACCCGCATGTCAAAGCTGGCAAGATCAAACTGATTGCGGTGTCGGGTCTTACGCGCAACGCACAAATGCCAGACACCCCCACGGTGGCTGAATCCTTGCCTGGCTTCTTAACCGGTAGCTTTCAAGGCTTGTTGGCGCCTGCTGGCACCCCCAAGCCCATCATCGACAAGCTGCATGCAGAAATTAAGCGCATTGCGGCTTTGCCCGATGTCAAAGAACGCTTGGTGACTTTGGGAGCCGAGCCTTCCGGGATGACGCCCGAGCAATTTGCGCAGTGGGTGAAAACAGAAATTCCAGCCATGGCCAAAATTGTCAAAGACGAAAAGATCACCGTTGAATAACCAGGCTCTGATTTCTTTGAGTTGGTTCAAAAGCCTTTGCTAGAAACTGCAAAGGCTTTTTTCTTGCAACATGCGCATCAAAACAGCAGTACCGAGGGTTTTGGAGAGCTTCTTGAAAGACCGCATTTTTGCTATATTTCCATACATTGTTGTATTGAATTTTGAGGACCTTTCATGCTGAAGAAAGTAAGTATTTTTTTAGGATTGGTCCTTGCAGCATTGGTGCTTGCGGTGGGGGGGCTCTACGCCAAAGGCGGTTCAGCCGAAGTCTTGTTGTGGGTGGTCAAAATCTTTTTGCGCCATGAGGATGCCCCCAACAGAGAAGTGAAGTGGGCCGTTCCAACTGCACCGACTGCAATTGCTGGCAATCCCCAGGCGGGTTCCGAAAGAAAACCACCCAACATCATTTTGATTGTGGCCGACGACTTGGGCTACAACGACATCACCCTGAACGGTGGCGGCTTGGCCAAAGGCACAGTGCCTACACCCAACATCAACAGCTTGGCGCAACTGGGCGCCAATTTTGAAACCAGCTATTCTGGCAACGCCACGTGTGCCCCATCACGTGCGGCCATGATGACTGGTCGCTATCCAACACGCTTCGGCTTTGAGTTCACGCCCACACCTAAACAGTTCATGAAAGTGATTGGGCATTACAAAGGCCCCAATCAACTCTACGATGCCATCTACCATGCAGAGCGCGAAAAGGATCTGATCCCTTACGAAACCATGGGTCTGCCGCGTTCCGAAATCACGATGGCCAAGATGCTCAAAGGGCAAGGCTATCGAACTTTGCATGTGGGCAAATGGCATTTGGGCGATGCCCCCGAATTTAGATCGCACGTGCATGGCTTTGATGAGGCTTTGTCCTTCCAGCATGCCAGCTCACTTTACTTGCCTGAGAACGATCCCAATGTGGTGAATTCAAAGCAAGAATTTGACATCATCGACCGCTTTCAATGGGCCGCCGGCAGCTTTGGCATGCACTTCAATGGCGGTGAAGCTTTCAAGCCCAAGCGCTATGTCACCGATTACATGACAGATGAAGCTGAAAAAGCCATTGAAGCCAATCGCAATCAGCCCTTCTTCCTTTACTTGGCATACACCGCGCCGCACACGCCTTTGCAAGCCACCAAAGAAGATTACGAAGCCTTGTCACACATTGAGGATCACACGCTGCGTGTGTATGCCGCCATGGTTCGCAACCTGGACCGAAACATTGGCCGCGTTCTTCAATCACTCAAAGACAAAGGCCTTGACGACAACACCTTGGTCATTTTCACGAGTGACAACGGCGGCGCGCATTACGTGGGGCTCAATGGACTGAACAAGCCCTATCGCGGCTGGAAGGCCACCTTCTTTGAAGGCGGTATTCGCGTGCCCTTGTTCATGAAGTGGCCTGCCGGAATTCCCAAAGGCGTCAAGCCACAACTGCCTGTGAACCACATGGACATTTTCACAACCGTTGCGGCAGCAACAGGTGCAAAGTTACCGGCAGATCGCCCCATCGATGGCATCAATTTGTTGCCGCAACTGAGCAAGCCTGCCGACAAAGGACCCGATCGCACGCTGTTCTGGCGAACAGACACTTACCGAGTGATTCGAAAGGGTGACTGGAAACTGCAAGTGGCGCAGAACCCCCGCAAAGATTGGTTGTTCAACATGGCTGTTGACCCCACCGAGAAAAATAACCTGGCCGACAAAGAGCCAGACCGAGTGGCCAGCATGAAGAAGGAACTTGAAGCCTTCAATGCCACGCAAGTGAAACCCAGCTGGCCCTCCATGGCGGAAGCAGCCATTGCCATCGATAAAAACCTGCGCGAAAAAATGGTGCCAGGCGACGAGTACGTTTACTACGGCAACTGA
>CANGCI010000113.1 GCA_947451995.1 Comamonadaceae bacterium
TTCAAGCGCGTGGCCGGTGGCGCCCAAATCGCAACCTACTTGCACGGCACCCGCATTGGTGTGTTGGTCGAGTACGAAGGCAAAGAAACAGCGGCCAAAGACGTTGCCATGCACGTTGCCGCTATGAAGCCAGTGGCTTTGACCAGCAACGATGTCCCTGCTGACCTGATCGAAAAAGAGCGTTCAGTGGCAACAGCCAAGGCCGCCGAGTCTGGCAAGCCTGCCGACATCGCTGCCAAAATGATCGAAGGCTCTGTTCAGAAGTACCTCAAAGAAGTGTCTTTGAACAACCAAACTTTCGTGAAAAACGACAAGCAAACCGTTGAGCAAATGCTCAAAGCCGAAGCCACCCAAGTCAAAGCCTTCACTTTGTACGTCGTGGGCGAGGGCATTGAGAAGAAGGTCGACGACTTTGCTGCTGAAGTGGCTGCTCAAGTGGCTGCTGCTCAAAACGCAGGTTAATCTGCCGCTATCAGGGTTAAAACCCGGGTAAACAGGGTCGCCCGAAAGGGCGATTCAACGCTAAACTTAAATCTGTCTTTATGAGGAGCCCGTCATGACCATCGCCAAACCAGCCCATAAGCGTATTTTGCTCAAGCTGTCCGGCGAGGCGTTGATGGGTGATGATCAGTTTGGTATCAACCGCGCCACCATTGTGCGCATGGTTGAAGAAATTGCAGATGTCACGCGTCTGGGTGTCCAGGTCGCTGTGGTGATCGGCGGCGGCAACATCTTCAGGGGTGTGGCCGGTGGCTCAGTCGGTATGGACCGTGCCACTGCGGATTACATGGGCATGTTGGCCACCGTCATGAACGCGTTGGCCTTGGCCGACACCATGGACAAAGCTGGCCTCACTGCGCGCGTCATGTCGGCCATCGCCATTGAGCAGGTCGTCGAGCCCTATGTCCGTCCCAAAGCCCTTCAATATCTTGAAGAAGGCAAGGTGGTCATTTTTGCCGCAGGCACTGGCAATCCATTTTTTACCACCGATACAGCTGCAGCATTGCGCGGCGCAGAAATTGGTGCGGAGTTGGTCCTCAAGGCCACCAAAGTAGACGGTGTTTACACGGCTGATCCGAAAAAAGACGCTGCTGCTACGCGTTACAGCAAACTTTCGTTTGACGAAGCCATTTCTCAAAACCTTGGCATCATGGACGCAACAGCGTTTGCACTGTGCCGTGACCAAAAATTACCTGTCAAAGTGTTTTCGATTTTCAAGCATGGGGCCCTCAAGCGAGTGGTCATGGGCGAAGACGAGGGCACTTTGGTGTATGCCTAATTCTTGTACCCGCCACTGAACCAGCTTCATTTGGCCCCGGAGAATCTCATGAGCTTAGAAGACATCAAGAAAACCACGCAAACCAAAATGGACCAGTCCATTGCGGCTTTCAAAAATAACCTCACCAAAATTCGCACAGGCCGTGCCAATCCCGCTATTTTGGACACCATCCAAGTGGATTACTACGGCTCTATGGTGCCTTTGTCCCAAGTGGCCAACGTGTCTTTGATTGACTCGCGCACCATCAGCGTTCAGCCCTGGGAAAAAAACATGGGCGCCAAGATTGAAAAAGCCATTCGCGAAAGCGATTTGGGTTTGAATCCTGCCGCCATGGGTGATTTGATTCGTGTGCCTATGCCGCCCATGAGCGAAGAGCGCCGCAAGGAAATGACCAAGTTGGTTCGCACCGAAGGCGAAAACGCCAAAATTGCTGTGCGCAATTTGCGCCGCGACGCCAACGAATCCGTGAAAAAGTTGGTCAAAGACAAGTTGGCTTCTGAAGACGAACAAAAACGCTCAGAAGCCGAAGTGCAAAAAGTCACCGACAAGCACATTGCCGAAATCGACCAATTGGTCACAGGCAAAGAACAAGAGATCATGGCCGTTTAAGGCCTTGATAACTGTTCCGATGCATCGAATCATCCCATCTCTCAAGATCATCGGTTGATTCGATGCTCAAGCAACGCATCATCACTGCTTTGGCCTTGCTGGCCGTTTTGTTGCCAGCCTTGTTTGCCGACTCACCTCAGCCTTTTTTGCTTCTGTCCATCCTCATGATTGGGGCTGGCGCTTGGGAGTGGGGCAACATGAATGGCATGTCCAGTCGCCAGGCCGTTCTCTCGGGCGTCATCTGTGTTGACCTGTGCGTTTTTGCATGGTGGGCCGGTTGGACCACTAGCACGGATGCTTGGGTATGGTGGATGGCGGGTGCCAGTTGGGTCGGCTTAACGGCTTGGATGCTTCAGCGGGGTGTTCAAGGTTGGGCCTTGTGGCATCGCGATTTGCGTTGGCTTCTAGGGCTGTTCATGCTTTGGTTAGCTTGGCTCGCCATGGCGCAAGCCCGCACAGCCAGTGTTCAATTGCTTTTGTCTATTTTTTGTGTGGTGTGGGCTGCGGATGTGTTCGCTTATTTCTGCGGCAAAGCTTTAGGGGGACGCATCATCCATCGCAAATTGGCCCCGACGGTCAGCCCCGGCAAAAGTTGGGAAGGCGCCATTGGTGGTTTATTGGGTGTCTTTCTGCTGGCGTGGGTGTGGATGCAACTTGAGCAAACCTATCAATGGCCGGGTACCAGCTTGTTCACACACATGATGACGCACGGTGTTTTCTTGTGGGCACTCAGTTTGATTTTCATCACCACCATGAGTGTGGTGGGTGATCTTGTTGAGTCTCTGGTCAAGCGAAGTGCCGGCGTGAAAGACAGTTCTAATTTATTGCCTGGCCATGGTGGTGTCCTCGACCGCTTGGATGCCTTGCTGCCTAGTTTGCCCATTGCCCTCATGTTGCTTCACTGGCCAACTGCATAAACTGCACTCGCGTTATGAAACAAAACATCACCATCTTGGGTTCTACCGGTTCGATTGGCACCAACACTTTAGATGTGTTGTCACGTCACCTTGATCGATACCAGGTTTTTGCTTTGACAGCTTCTGTTCAAGTAGATGCCATCCTTGCGCAATGCGTTCAATACAAACCGCGCTATGCCGTGATGGCGCAAGAAAGCGCGGGTCGCTTGCTTGCAGACCGCGTCAAGGCCGAAGGTTTGTCTGTTGAAGTTTTGTGGGGTGCGCAAGCGCTGGACACGGTGGCTTCGCATCCAGATGTCCATGCCGTAATGGCCGCCATTGTGGGCGCTGCAGGTTTGTCTCCTTGCTTGGCTGCAGCAAACGCAGGCAAGCGTCTGTTGCTGGCCAACAAAGAGGCGTTGGTGGTGGGGGGTGAAGTTTTCTTGAGCGCTGTCAAAAAGGGCGGTGCGGTTTTGTTGCCCATTGACAGCGAGCACTCTGCCGTCTTTCAGTCCTTGCCCGAAAATCCTTCAACCTGGGCCGATCGGATTGAGCAAATTATTCTGACTGCGTCGGGTGGTCCCTTCAGAACCAGAGATGTCTCAAGCCTGCGCGATGTCACGCCAGAAGAAGCCTGTGCCCACCCTAACTGGGTGATGGGTCGCAAAATATCGGTCGACTCTGCCACCATGATGAACAAGGCACTCGAAGTGATCGAGGCGCGCTATTTGTTTGGTGTAGCGCCCGAGCAATTGAATGTGGTGATTCATCCCCAAAGCATCATTCATTCGATGGTGAAGTACAAAGACACGTCTGTGGTGGCGCAGTTGGGCACACCCGACATGCGCGTTCCCATTGCCTATGGCCTCAGTTGGCCAGAGCGCATCACATCAGGTGCGCAAAGTTTGGATTTTCACAACCTCAAGCCAATGACCTTTGAAGCCATTGATGACCATGGCCACGAAGCCCGCTTTCCGGGTTTGAAATTGGCATGGCAATCTTTGAAGGCTGCACCGGGCACCTGCGCTGTCCTCAATGCAGCCAATGAAATTGCGGTAGAGGCATTTCTCAACAAGCAAATCAGGTTTGATCAAATCCACCAAGTCAACATGGAAACATTGGCCAAGGTGGTGCCCTCATCGCCCCAAAGCTTGAGTGACCTTTTGGCGCTTGATGCGCTCAGCCGTGCGCAAGCCGTCGAGCTGGTTGGCCGCATCGGTGTAGCCTGAAAATCTTTTTGAATTTACGGCGCTCGTGCTCACGCTTTTAGCTTTTTTGTTTGCACTGACACTGCTCATTGCAGTGCATGAATATGGCCATTACCGCATGGCGGTGGCCTTTGGTGTGCCTGTGTTGGTTTTCTCAATAGGCTTTGGCCACACCCTTTACCGCTGGCGTCCCCAAAATCAGAAGCCAGGTCAAAACACAGAATTTCGAATTGGCGCCTTGCCCTTGGGTGGTTTCGTTCAGATGTTGGACAGCAGAGAGGGTGATGTGCCTTCTGCACAACTTGCCTTGGCCTTTGATCGTCAGAGCGTCAAGGCGCGGGCATGCATCGTGGCGGCCGGGCCATTGGCCAATTTGATGTTGGCCGTTGTCTTGTTCAGTGCGTTGGCTTGGTGGGGTCACCCCAAAATTCTGCCCATCATCGGCCGAGTTGAGGCAGGTGCTCCTGCCGATTTGGCCGGTTTGCAGGCGGGTGATCGCGTCTTGAAGGTGGGTTTGCGTGAGGTCAGGGATGCCCAACATCTGAGGGCTTTGATTCGAGGAGACGCTGACCCGCAGGATGAGGTCAAAGATGCCGAGGCAGGCTCAAGCCAAGACGCAGTCTGGGAAATTGACCGACAGGGGCAGCGCCTGTCCTTGGCCGTCAAACCTGTGCTGACGGCATTGCCTGGTCAGCCTGAAGCCAGTGCGGTCAAACGAATTGGGGCGGTTGTCGGCGTTCCCTCCGACTCAGAATGGGTCAAAGCTGGTTTTTGGGAGGGCTGGGTACAAGGTTTTGGGCAAGTTGCTCAAATTACGCAAATGACGGGCCAAATGATCGGTCAAATGCTCATCGGAGAGGCCTCTTCGAAGCATCTCAGCGGTCCTTTAACCATCGCCGAGCAGGCAGGGCAGTCGGCTCAAAGGGGATGGCCTTCTTATGTGAGCTTTTTGGCCCTGATCAGTGTCAGTTTGGGTTTGCTCAATCTCCTGCCTTTGCCCATGTTGGACGGGGGTCACCTGATGTATTATCTTTGGGAGTCACTCACCGGCAAGCCGGTTTCCGTTGCTTGGCAGCGGGGTTTGCAGAAAGTGGGTTTGGCTTTGTTGATTGGCGTCATGAGCTTGGCGTTTTTCAATGACCTGACACGACTCTTTACTTAATTCAAACGCATGAACTTTCTCCCTCAACAGTTTCGCTTGCAGCCATTGTGTGTCCTCATTGCAGCGGCACTTGGCAGTATGTCCGCTTGGGCCATTGAGCCCTTCAAATTGAAAGACATTCGCGTCGAAGGTTTGCAGCGCATTGAGTCTGGCACTGTGTTTGCCTCGTTGCCTTTTCGTGTTGGCGATCTTTACAACGACGAGTCGGGTGCAGCTGCCATTCGCGCCTTGTTTGCGTTGGGTCTTTTCAAAGATGTGCGCCTCGATGCACAAGGCGATGTGCTGGTGGTCATTGTGGAAGAGCGTCCTTCCATTGCTGAAGTCGAGTGGGTGGGTCTCAAAGAGTTTGACAAAGACGTGTTGGTCAAGGCGTTGAAAGAAGTGGGCATTTCTGAAGGCCGTCCCTTCGACAAAGCACTTGCAGACAAAGCCGAACAAGAACTCAAGCGTCAGTACATCACTCGCAGTTTGTATGGCGCTGAGGTTGTCACCACGGTCACCCCTGTAGAGCGCAATCGCGTCAAGCTCACCTTCACAGTGACGGAAGGTGGACCTTCCAAGATCAAAGAAATTCGCATCACAGGCAACCAAGCTTTCACGGAAGACACGCTGAAAGACCAGTTCAATTTGGATGTCGGAGGGTGGCTGAGTTGGTACACCAAATCAGACCGGTATTCACGCACCAAACTCAATGCCGATTTGGAAACCTTGCGCTCTTATTATTTAAGCCGCGGGTTTTTAGAATTTCGCATCGACTCTACGCAGGTTGCCATTTCGCCTGACAAGCAAGACATCTCCATAGCCATCAACGTCACTGAAGGTGAGCGTTTTGTCGTGTCTGGCGTGAAGCTTGAAGGCAACTACTTGGGCAAGGACGATGAGTTCAAGGCCCTGGTCAAAATTGGATTGGGTCAGCCCTACAACGCAGAAACAGTGGCTGAAACCACCAAAGCCTTTACCGATTATTTCGGTAAGTTTGGTTTTGCATTTGCACGCGTTGATGTACGTCCTGAAATCGATCGACTCAACAATCGCGTCAGTTTTGTCTTGCAAGCAGAGCCATCACGCCGTGCGTACGTGCGCCGCATCAATGTGGCAGGCAACAACCGCACACGCGATGAAGTCATTCGCCGAGAGTTCCGTCAATTGGAGTCGGCTTGGTACGACGGTGACAAAATCAAGCTGTCGCGCGACCGTGTCGACCGCTTGGGCTTTTTCACAGAAGTCAACATTGACACCCAAGAGGTGCCTGCCACCACCGACCAAGTTGACTTGACCATCAATGTGGTCGAGAAACCCACTGGCAGTGTGACCTTGGGTGCTGGCTTTTCTTCCACCGAAAAAGTGGCTTTGAGCTTTGGTATTCGCCAAGAAAATGCTTTTGGTTCTGGCAATTATTTAGCCACAGAGGTCAATACCAGCAAGTACAACCGAACCATTGTGATCAGTACCACCGACCCGTACTACACGCCTGAAGGTATTTCTAGAACCATTGATGTTTTTCACCGCACCACGCGGCCTTACTTGGGTGATTTGAACGCCTACAGTTTGGTGAGTTCTGGCGCTGGCATGCGCTTCGGTGTGCCGTTCAGTGAAATTGACACCGTGTACTTTGGCGCAAACCTAGAGCAGACGTCCATTCGTCCAGGAACCAACTTGCCCAATGCCTATGTGGAATACATGCAGCAGTTTGGTTACACCAGCAATTCCTTGCCATTGACCGTCGGTTGGGCAAGGGATGGCCGAGACAGTGCTTTGGTGCCAACACGTGGCATGCTGCAGCGATTTAATTCGGATTTGAGCATGGCAGGCGATGCCCGTTATGTGCGAACCAATTATCAAATTCAGCAATACACGCCGCTGACCAAAAAGTATACTTTAGCACTCAATGCCGATTTGGGCTGGGGTCAAGGTCTTTCTAACCGACCCTATCCCTTGTTCAAAAACTACTTTGTAGGTGGCTTGGGCAGTGTCCGTGGCTTCCAGCAATCAACATTGGGACCTTCGGACAGCACCAACAGCTTGTATTTGGGCGGACCCAAGAAAATTGTCATGAATGCAGAATTGTTGGCGCCATTCCCTGGTGCTGGCAACGACCGTACTTTGCGATTATTTGCCTTTACCGACGTCGGCCGAGCCTTTGGCGAGACTGAAAAAATCAGTCTTTCCGAGCTCAGGTCCTCCTACGGCGTTGGCTTAAGTTGGATTTCACCCATGGGTCCTCTGCGCTTTTCATATGCCATGCCAATGCGACGCCAGGTTACGGATAAAATCCAGAGATTGCAATTCCAAATTGGAACTTCCTTTTAATGAAAACACTTCGCCATTTCTCACAAGTCTGTTTGTTGGCTCTCGGCGCTCTGGGCGCCACTGCCGCCAGTGCACAGGAATTCAAAATTGGTTTTGTCAACACCGATCGCATCTTCCGCGAAGCCAGTACGGCCAAAAATGCCCAAGCCAAGTTGGAGCAAGAATTTGCCAAGCGTGAAAAAGACTTGGTGGATTTGGGCAACACCATCAAAACAGCATCAGACAAGTTTGAGCGCGAAGCCCCCACTTTGTCTGAAACGCAGCGCAACACGCGTCAAAAACAGTTGATGGACCAAGACCGTGAGTTCCAGCGTAAGCGTCGTGAGTTCCAAGAAGACTTGAA
>CANGCI010000114.1 GCA_947451995.1 Comamonadaceae bacterium
AGCCATGCTTGTTCAACCAGGGCTTGAGCTTGCCGTCGGTTTTCACCTTTTCTTGCAAGGATTTAAGCGCCTCGATCTTGGCAGACAGATCGGCCAACTTGGCAGACTCATCGTTGACTGCTTGCTGCTTGTCACGACGTTCTTGGTCCAAGCGCGGTGTTTGTTCTTCAAGTTCCTGCAAACGTGCACTGGATTCTTTGGCCAATTCTTCGGCCTGCCCCAATTGAGCTTGCAAATTCAGCAAGCGCTGTTCGTCTGGAGCGTCCAACGCATTGCGATCAGCAACCAAGCGCTCACGGCGCATGGTCAGTTGGCGCGTTTGGTCTTCAATGTTGCGTTGATCTGCGGCCAACACTTGAATTTGTTGCTGGACTTGAACCACACTGCTGCGCTGTTCGTTGGCTTTGGCTTGCGCTTGGCGCAGAGCTTCTTCCAAATCTGGCAAGGCTTGGGCTTGCTCTTCGACTTGAGCGGCCAAAGTGAGGGTTTGATCTTCGGCTTGGAGGGCTTGTTCTGCCAAAGACTCCAACTCGGCTTGGGCTTGAACTTGACGGTCTGACCAATCGGCCGTTTGGACTTGCAATTGCGCCATTCGCTGTTCAGCGCGCTGACGACCTTCCACCACGAATCGAATTTCGGCTTCCAAACGGCCAACTTCTGCGCTGGCCTCGTACAGCAAACCTTGAGCTTGGTTGACTTGATCACCTGCGGTGTAATGCGCTTGGCGAACGGTTTCCAGATCGGCTTCAACGTGCCGCAAATCGGCAATGCGGGCTTCTAAGTCGATGACTGCTTTGTCAACGTCCGCCTTGATTTTGACTTGATCTGATTCGGCATCTGCACGCTTGAAGTACCACAACTGCTGTTGCTTGAGCGTGCTGTCGGACTTCAAATCATTGAAGCGCTGCGCAACTTCAGCTTGCTTTTCCAACTTCTCGAGGTTGGCATTGAGCTCCCGCAAGATGTCTTCAACACGCGTTAAATTCTCGCGTGTGTCAGACAATCGATTTTCAGTTTCGCGTCGACGCTCTTTGTATTTGGAAACGCCAGCGGCCTCTTCCAAAAAGAGGCGCAACTCTTCAGGGCGAGACTCAATGATTCGGCTGATCGTGCCTTGGCCAATGATGGCGTAGGCGCGGGGTCCCAAGCCTGTCCCCAAAAACACGTCTTGAACGTCGCGGCGTCGAACAGGCTGGTTGTTGATGTAGTAACTGCTGTTGCCATCGCGCGTCAGCACACGTTTCACTGCAATTTCTGCAAATTGGCCCCACTGACCACCCGCACGGTGATCGGCATTGTCAAAAACCAATTCCACGCTGGCGCGGCTGGCTGCTTTGCGGGTGTTGGTGCCATTGAAGATCACGTCTTGCATGGACTCGCCACGCAACTCAGACGCTTTGGATTCACCCAAAACCCAGCGGCATGCGTCCATGATGTTGGATTTACCGCAACCGTTGGGGCCAACAACCCCCACCAATTGGCCAGGCAGCACAAAATTGGTGGGTTCTGCGAAGGATTTGAATCCTGATAATTTGATGGAATTAAGGCGCACAGCAGTCAGAAATTGGGTCAAAAGGCACACCTTGTGCCTCAAGCCTCCATGTTAACCGACCCGAACCAAGGATCTGACGCAGATTTCCCCTCAAATTGGGCAGAAATTGGCCTCAACTATCCCGGATAATTGGGGAATGAATCCATTATTGGCCACCCTTCAGCCCTACCCCTTCGAGCGCCTCCGTCAGTTGTTTGCCGGTGTCACACCCCCAACCAACCGCAGCCCCATCAGTTTGGGGATTGGTGAACCCAAACATGCAACGCCCGAATTCATCAAAACAGCCCTGATTCAGTCCCTTGATACCGCCCTGTCTGGCTATCCCGCCACCTTGGGTGAGTTGCGCATGCGTGAAGCCTGTGCCCAATGGCTCAAGCGTCGTTATGCCATTGAAGTCAACCCAGCCACTCAAATTTTGCCGGTCAATGGCTCGCGAGAAGCCTTGTTTGCGTTGGCGCAAGCCGTGCTAGACCCCACCAAGCCAGGCGCGAAGGTGATCAGCCCCAACCCTTTCTACCAAATCTACGAAGGCGCGACGCTTTTAGGTGGTGCTGAACCGTTTTACGTGGCCAATGCGCCAGAAACCGACTTTTCAGCCAATTGGGACGCCGTGCCCGACGACATTTGGGCCCAAACACAGCTGGTCTTTGTTTGCTCCCCGGGCAACCCCACAGGCAAGGTCATGCCGCTGGCAGAGTGGAAAAAACTGTTCGAGTTGAGCGAAAAATATGGCTTCGTCATTGCCTCCGACGAGTGCTACAGCGAAATCTATTTCCGTGATGAGCCGCCATTGGGTGGCTTGGAAGCTGCCAGCCAGTTGGGTTACAAAGAGTTCAAACGTCTGATTTCATTCACCAGCCTGTCCAAGCGCAGCAATGTGCCTGGCCTGCGAAGTGGATTTGTGGCCGGTGACGCAGCCATCATCAAAGACTTTTTGCTTTACCGCACTTACCACGGCTGCGCCATGAGTGGCGTGGTTCAAGCTGCCAGTGTGGCCGCTTGGAATGATGAAGCCCATGTGGTGAAGAACCGGAACATGTATCGCACCAAGTTTGCCCAAGTCACCCCGGTCTTGGCTGAGGTGATGGACGTTCAATTGCCCGACGCCAGTTTCTATTTATGGGCAGGTGTGCCATCTGCTTGGAACAACAGCGATACAGACTTTGCACGTGAACTCTATGCAGCAGAAAACGTCACTGTTTTACCCGGCAGCTACATTGGCAGAACTGCCAACGGCCTGAATCCCGGACAGGGACGTGTTCGCATGGCCCTGGTTGCTGAAACCGAAGAGTGCTTGGAAGCCGCCCACCGCATCGCACGCTTCATTCGCGCGGGGCGAACAGCATGAGCGCCACTTTGCGATTGGCAGAGCAATTGATTGCCCTGCCCTCTGTCACACCAGAAGACGGCGGCTGCATTCCATTGATCAATTCACATCTTGAGCCTCTGGGTTTCAAATGCGAAGTGATCGATTTGGGTCCCGAGAATTTCCGCGTCAGAAACTTATGGGCCCAAAAAGCTGGTTCGTCGGGTCAAACATTGGCCTTTGCGGGTCATACCGATGTGGTGCCAACTGGCCCACTGCAAAAGTGGACCAGCGACCCCTTCACCCCTACGCACCGCGATGGCAAATTATTTGGTCGTGGCGCCAGTGACATGAAAACCTCATTGGCTGCCATGGTGGTGGCCACACAAGAGTTTTATCAAGAATGCTCGGAACCTGCTTTGGGCATTGCATTCCTCCTGACCAGCGATGAAGAAGGCCCAGCGCTGGATGGCACTGTGCGAATTTGTGACATGTTGCAGCAGCGCCATGAAACACCAGACTTTTGCATTGTGGGTGAACCCACATCGGTCAACCAAACTGGCGACATGATCAAGAACGGACGCCGCGGATCTCTCAGCGGCAAACTGATCGTCAAAGGCATTCAAGGTCACATTGCTTACCCGCAGTTGGCAGACAATCCCGTACACCGCGCAGCACCCGCCTTGGCTGAATTGGCCAACATGGTGTGGGATCAAGGGAACGAATTTTTCCCACCCACCAGCTGGCAAATCAGCAACGTACAAGCCGGCACTGGTGCCACCAATGTCATCCCGGGCGAAATGGTGATTGATTTCAATTTCCGCTTTTGTAACGAATCAACAGAGGCCACTTTGAAACAACGACTCTCAGATGTCTTGCTCAAGCATCAGTTGAAGTTTGAGATTGAGTGGACATTGGGCGGGCTGCCATTTCTCACCACACCTGGCACCTTGGTCAAAGCCGTACAAGAAGCCATTCTCGAGGTGACAGGTTTGAACACAGAGTTGTCCACAACGGGCGGCACCAGTGATGGCCGGTTCATTGCGCAAACCTGTCCTCAAGTGATTGAATTAGGCCCCCCCAATGCCACCATTCACAAAATTGACGAGCACGTGGCATTGGCTGACATTGAGCCTCTGAAAAACATTTACAAAAAAGTATTGCTGAACTTGAATCAGGCTTGCGCACGCCAACATGGCAAGACACCTTAAAGCAGGCATGCCATGGATTTAAAACAACTCATCCAAAACAGTGCCCAGCAATTAGAACAAGCCAAAGTGGCTTATGGTCACGGGACCTTGAATGCACAAGATGAAGCGACTTGGCTTGTATTGTGGCAACTCCAATTGCCCTTAGACCTGGACTTGTCAGACAATGCACAAGAACTGCAACAGCAAGTTGGCGCATTGAACACCGCGCTCAATGTTCTTGACATTTCACAAGCCAACATTGCAGCTTGCCAAGCCCTCATTGCACAACGCATTCAAACACGCAAGCCAGCGGCTTACCTCACCCGCGAAGCTTGGCTTCAAGGCATTCCTTTTTATGTCGATGAACGCAGCATTGTGCCGCGCAGTTTCATTGCAGAGCTGATTGCCGATGGCGCATTTGATGGCTGGCTTTCAGAAAACACGCATTCTTTTTTGGACCTCTGTACCGGTAACGGCAGCTTGGCCGTGCTGTGTGCCATGGCCTATCCAGATATTCAAGTCACAGGCGCTGACATTTCTTCAGAGGCCTTGGCCGTGGCCAAGATCAATGTTGAAAAACACCAACTGACCCAACGCATTCAACTGATCGAGAGCGATGGCCTCAAAGGCCTTCAGCAAAAATTCGATTGCATCATTTGCAACCCGCCTTATGTTTGCGAAGCCAGCATGCAGGCTTTGCCTGACGAATACAAAGCAGAGCCACTGTTGGCATTGGCTGGGGGCTCTGATGGCATGGACTTTATTCGCCAGTTGCTGCAAGACTTGCCTCATCGCATGAACGACAAAGCCATCTTGGTTCTTGAAATCGGCAATGAAAGAGAACACTTCGAAGCCGCATTTCCAAGACTTGAAGCCGTTTGGCTTGAGACGAGTGCCGGCGAAGACCAAGTCTTGCTGCTGACCAAAGAAGCGATTGAAAAAGCATCCCCTTTGTCATGAGCGCGCAGTTAGACCCCTCTCATTTGTCGACACGCCTCATTGAATCAACGCAAGATTGGCAACAATTTGACAAGCTCTTGAGAACCTATGCCGCGACCGATTTGGACCAACCCCACCTCAGCAGCATTTGGAAGGACCTCGATGATCTACCAGCACGTTATGGCCCACCGCATGGCACAGCCTTCCTGCTGATCGCTCAGAGCAATACAGATCTGAATGCAGAGGTCGTTGGCTGCGGCGCACTCGCATCCACCAAAATGCAAGGTGCATGCGAAATCAAACGACTCTTCATTCAGCCAGCATTTCGGGGCCAAGGCGGCTCCAAGGTCTTAATTCGAGACCTTTTAGAAAAAGCGCAAGCCGAAGGCTATGATCAAGCGGTTCTCAGTACATGGCAAAGCAATTCAACGGGTTTGGCCCTGTACCAAGCCTTAGGCTTCTTGCCAGTTCCTTCTTTTAAATCACACCCCAATTCAGAATTGATCTTTCTCGGCCGCTCTTTGCGAGCAACCGACGCTCAAACCTTTCCATGATTCAACTGAAAAATGTCACGCTGCGCCGTAGCGCCAAAGTGTTGCTCGATGCTGCCTCGGTCACCATCAATCCTGGTGAAAAAGTAGGCTTGGTCGGCCGCAATGGTGCTGGCAAGTCCACGCTATTTGCCCTCTTTAACGGCACTCTGCACGAGGATGGTGGCGACTTCGCCATGCCCAAGCAATGGCGCTTGGCGCAAGTTGCTCAAAACATGCCAGAGACAGATGAAAGCGCGACAGACTTCGTGCTGGGTGGCGACACACGATTGGCTGAATTGCGAGCTGCGTTACATGCTGCCGAACTTTCGGAAGATGGCATGGCCATGGCCCATGCGCACGTTGACCTGGCTGATGCTGGAGAGCACGATGCCGTGCCCAGAGCACAGTCATTGATCTTAGGTCTCGGATTTCGATCGGCCGAATTGAACCAGGCTGTCAACAGCTTCTCAGGCGGCTGGCGCATGCGTCTGCAATTGGCCCGCGCTTTGATGTGCCCATCTGATTTGCTGATTCTGGATGAACCCACCAACCACTTGGACTTGGATGCCTTGGTTTGGCTGGAAGCATGGCTGAAGCGTTACACAGGCACCATGATTGTGATCAGTCACGACAGAGAATTTTTGGATGCGGTGACCGATGTCACCTTGCACATCGATCACGCCAAGTTAAACCGATACGGCGGCAACTACAGTGCCTTTGAAACACTGCGGTCTCAGCAACTTGAACTTCAGCAAGCCTCTTTTGCCAAGCAACAGGACAAAATTGCGCATTTGCAAAAGTTCATTGACCGCTTCAAGGCCAAGGCCAGCAAAGCCAAGCAGGCACAGAGTCGCGTTAAAGCACTGGAGCGAATGGAGAAAATTGCGCCGGTCTTGGCAGATGCAGATTTCACCTTTGAATTCAAAGAACCTCAAAACTTGCCCAATCCCATGCTGGCCATTTCAGATGCCAACTTGGGTTATTCGGTAGAGGGCCAAGACAAAGTCATTGTCAAACAAGTCAACAAGTCGGTACTTGCTGGGCAGCGCATCGGTATTTTGGGTGCTAACGGACAGGGCAAGTCAACCTTGGTCAAAACCATTGCCCGCAGCATCAAGGCGCTGTCAGGCGAATTGACCGAAGGAAAAGGTTTGAACATCGGCTATTTTGCACAGCAAGAATTAGACGTCTTGCACCCAGCCGACAATCCGCTAGAGCACATGATTCGCTTGGTCAAAGATCTGGGCAGTATTCCGGGTCAATCCTCACGTGAACAAGACTTGCGCAATTTCTTGGGCACGTTCAACTTCACAGGCGACATGGTGAAGCAAAGTGTCGGCTCTATGAGCGGTGGTGAAAAGGCGCGCTTGGTTTTGGCCATGATTGTGTGGCAACGTCCTAACTTGCTCCTGTTGGACGAACCAACCAACCACTTAGATTTGGCAACGCGCGAAGCCCTGTCCATGGCGCTGAATGAATTTGAAGGCACAGTGATGTTGGTCAGTCACGACCGTGCCCTACTGCGCGCTGTGTGTGACGAGTTCTGGTTGGTGGGTCGCGGAGAAATCAAACCCTTTGACGGTGATCTTGACGATTACCAACGCTACTTGCTTGAAGAGTCTAAGCGTCTGCGCGAAGAAGCCAAGGCCAATGATGCAGCGGCTTTGTTGGCACCGGTTGCGCCCATCGAAGTGGCCAGCAAACCAGCTGCGCCTTTTCAAACCAGAACAGCAGAGCAAAAAAAAGAGGATGCCTTGCTGCGTCAGCAGCGATCAGCGTTGACCAAACCTTTGAAAAAATCCATTGAAAAAGCGGATGCGGAATTGATTCGACTTCAGACAGAAAAAACTGCGCTGGAAGAGAAATTAACGCAAGCCTTGTCACCTGCAGAGATTGCCGAAACCGGAAAGCAATTAAAGACGGTCAACAATGCATTGGAAGCCTTGGAGGCACAGTGGTTGGCATGGTCCGAAGAGCTTGAAAAACTCGAGCACAGCACATAAAGCCCACACTTCAGAGGTGCAAAAACACCTTGACCCAAGAAAAAACCCCACAAAGCGAAAGCCTTGCGGGGTTTTTGAAATGGACATGAGTAATTGGTGGGTCGGGCGAGATTCGAACTCGCGACCAACGGATTAAAAGTCCGCTGCTCTACCGACTGAGCTACCGACCCCCCTACTCAAGCCTTAAATTATAGCGTCATTTTTTGGGTTTTTCAAA
>CANGCI010000115.1 GCA_947451995.1 Comamonadaceae bacterium
CTCCAGCCATGAAGAAGGTTGCACTCGCGAATTTGCCATTTCGACCCAAGAATTCATTGGCGAAAAAGGTAAAGTCACTGGCCTCAAAACCGTGGAAGTGGAATTCAAAGACGGCAAATTGGTCAACGTCCCTGGCACTGAAAAGACTTACCCCGCCGACATGGTCTTCTTGGCCATGGGCTTTGTGAACCCCGTTGCCACCATCTTGGATGCATTCGGTGTGGACAAAGACAATCGCGGTAACGCCAAAGCCACCACCGACTTCACCGGTGGTTATGCCACCAACGTACCCAAGGTGTTTGCGGCTGGCGACATGCGCCGCGGCCAGTCTTTGGTGGTTTGGGCCATTCGTGAAGGCCGTCAAGCCGCACGTTCAATTGACGAGTTCTTAATGGGAACCAGCGACTTACCCCGTTAAAATGATCGCAGACAGGGAAGTGTGCAAATCTGAACGGTTTACACAAGCTTCACCTGAACGCCATATCCTTCAAAAGCCGGCGATCCCGGCTTTTGTTTTTTGACACATGACCTTGCCCACATCTCCACTGCTGGTTGAACTCAAAAACCTCAGCTTCGGCTACGGGGACCGCGTCATCTTGAACGACATCTCGTTTGGCATTCCACGCGGCAAAGTCACGGCACTCATGGGCGTGTCTGGCGGTGGCAAGACCACGGTGCTGCGTTTGATCGGCGGCCAATACACGGCGCAACAAGGTGAACTGACCTTTGATGGCCACGATGTGGGTCAGATGAACATCGAACAGCTTTATGCCGCGCGCAGGCGCATGGGCATGCTGTTTCAGTTTGGTGCTTTGTTCACCGATATGAATGTGTTTGACAACGTGGCCTTCCCTTTGCGAGAGCACACCCAAATGTCCGAAGCCATGGTGCGCGACATTGTGTTGATGAAGTTGGATGCGGTGGGTTTGCGCGGTGCCAGACATCTCAAGCCTTCAGAAATCTCAGGCGGCATGGGGCGTCGCGTGGCCTTGGCACGTGCCATTGCCCTTGACCCCGATCTCATGATGTACGACGAACCCTTTGCCGGTCTCGATCCTATTTCTTTGGGCACGGCTGCGCGGCTGATTCGACGTTTGAACGACAGCTTGGGCATCACCAGTGTGGTGGTGTCACACGATGTGGACGAAACTTTTCAAATCGCCGATCACGTGGTGGTGCTGGCCAATGGCAAAGTGGCGGCGCAAGGCACACCGAACGAATTGCGACAAACCAGCGACCCCCTCATTCACCAATTTGTGAATGGTTTGAGTGACGGCCCGGTCCACTTCCATTACCCCGCCAAATCTGTGGCGGAAGACTTTGGAGGTGCCTCGGCATGATCTTTCTGCACCCCGCTGAATTGGGTTTTGCCCTCCGTCAAAAATTGGCCGATTGGGGTTACGGTGCGCGTTTGTTTGCGCAATTGCTGATGTTGTCGGGTGCCTGTTTGAAGCGCTTTGGCTTGGTTCGTGACCAAGTGCATTTCTTGGGCAACTATTCCTTGGCCATCATCACCGTGTCCGGTTTGTTTGTGGGCTTTGTGCTGGGCTTGCAGGGTTACTACACCTTGCAACGCTATGGCGCGTCTGACGCCTTGGGATTGTTGGTGGCACTCAGCTTGGTTCGTGAATTGGGCCCAGTGGTTGCGGCCTTGCTGTTTGCTGGGCGAGCAGGCGCATCCATCACGGCTGAAATTGGCTTGATGCGCGCAGGCGAGCAACTCACGGCTTTGGAGATGATGGCTGTCGATCCCAAACTCAGAATATTGGCGCCGCGTTTGTGGGGCGGCATCATTGCGTTGCCCATCCTCACGGCGGTGTTCAGTGCAGTGGGCATCTTGGGTGGCTATGCGGTGGGTGTCTTGCTGATCGGTGTTGACGCAGGTGCTTTCTGGAGCCAGATGCAAAGCGGTGTCGATGTCTTCAAAGACGTTGGCAATGGCATGATCAAAAGTGTGGTGTTTGGCGTTGCAGTGACTTTCATTGCGCTGCTGCAAGGTTATGTGGCGCAACCGACGCCAGAGGGTGTGGCCTCTGCCACCACCCGCAGTGTGGTGATTTCTTCATTGTCAGTTTTGGGACTGGACTTCATCCTCACGGTGATGATGTTCAGCATTTAAGGAGGACGTGATGCAACGTTCAAAAAATGATGTGTGGGTGGGTTTGTTTGTCCTGATTGGATTGGCTGCAGTGCTGTTCTTGGCGCTCAAGTCAGCCAATTTGCTGCAATTCAGTTGGAGCAAAGACTACAGGGTCACCGCCAAATTTGACAACATCGGCGGCCTCAAAAAAGGTGCTGCCGTGAAAAGTGCGGGTGTGGTGGTCGGCCGTGTGGACAACATCCAATTTGACGACGACAGTTACCAAGCCAAGGTGAGTCTGGCTTTGGAGACGCGATACGCTTTTCCCAAAGACAGCTCCCTGAAAATTCTCACCAGTGGTTTGCTGGGTGAGCAGTATGTGGGCATTGTGGCGGGTGCAGATGAAAAGAATTTGGCAGCGGGCGACAACATCGGCTCCACGCAATCCGCTGTGGTGCTTGAGAATTTGATCAGCCAGTTTTTGTACAGCAAAGCCTCTGACGCTGCCACGCCCGCCGCCGGAAACAAATGATGCTTCACTGGCGCCTGCTCTGTACGGTGGTGGCACTCTTGCTGTTGCAAGGGTGTGCCTCCTTGCGCGGGCCCGACCCTTCCGATCCGCTTGAGCCAGTGAACCGCAAGGTCACAGCTTTCAACGACCTGGCAGACGATTTGGTGTTACGCCCAGTGGCCGTCATCTACGGCGAAGTGTTGCCCACGTTTGTGCGAAAGGGCATCAGCAATTTTTTCAGCAATCAAAGCGACGTCATGTCTTTTTTCAACAGCTTGGCGCAGTTGAAGTTGGAGGCGGCCTCTCGCAATGCCATGCGTGTGGCCATCAACACCACCGTTGGTTTGGGGGGCGTCATCGATTGGGCAACCGAGTTACGCATTGACAAGCACAAAGAAGATTTCGGTCAAACCATGGCTTTTTGGGGGGTTTCCTCGGGGCCCTATGTGGTCTTGCCGTTTTTTGGGCCTTCAACCGTTCGAGACAGTGTGGGCTTGTGGGTGGACACCAAAACAGACGTGAACCAGCAAGTCAGTGACATTGGTGCGCGCAACACCCTCACGGTGCTTCGCTTGACCGACAAGCGCGAACGCTATTTGTCTTTGTCGGACGCGGTGAAGCAAGCCTCCCTGGACCCCTACACCTTCACGCGCGACGCCTACCTTCAAAAGCGCTTGAACGACATCTACGACGGCAATCCGCCCATGTTGGACGACTTTGACGATCCAGAGCAGCCTGCCCCCATGGTGGCGCCCAATCAACCTTCGGCAAGCCCCGCTGCGCCTGCCAAATCAGAGTCACCTGCTTCAAAACCTTAGTTCCAAGTTGAAATGTCGGCAGTGGTTTAATCAACTTTTTAGACACTGGCGCGTTAAAGGGCTAGACGCTCTTTATGATGACCTCCTATGAATCGCAAATTTCTGACCCTTTTCACCCCATTTTTCATGGCAATTGGCTTGCTCTTGGGGGCCAGCGCGGTGATGGCTGCTGACGAAGCACCCGATGCCTTTGTCAAACGCATCTCCAACGAAACCTTGGATGCGGTGCGCGCAGACAAGAGCATCAAGGCCGGCGACATCAACAAAACCATGCAATTGGTCGACAGCAAATTGATGCAGCACGTCAATTTTCGCCGCATGACCGCCTTGGCCACGGGCCCCGGTTGGCGCAAAGCCACACCCGAGCAGCAAGAGCGTTTGCAAGAAGAATTCAAGCTGTTGCTCATCCGCACATACTCTGGCGCACTGAGTCAAATCAATGACCAAGTCATTGAAGTCAAGCCCCTGCGCGGCGCTTCAGACGAGAAAAATTTGGTGGTGCAAACAGAAGTCAAAGGCAAGGGTGATCCCATTCAGCTCGACTACCGTTTGGAAAAAACACCTGGCGAAGGCGCTGGATGGAAAATTTTTGACCTGAATGTCTTGGGCATTTGGCTGGTCGAAAACTACCGTTCGCAGTTTTCCAAAGAAATCAATGCGGGTGGTGTGGACGGCCTGATCAAGAGCCTCTCCGATCGCAACAAATCCAACGCCAAAAAAGCTTGAGTTTCAGGTTCTCCCAGCATGTCCACTGCGCGCCTCATTCTTCCTGCCGATTTACGCCATGGCAACGCCGCTGCGTGCATGGCCGCTTTGCAGGCGCAAATTCGAAACAGCCCAGATTCCGAGGTTGAAATTGAAGCGGGGCAGCTGACCGATTTTGATTCTTCGGCCTTGGCTGTGCTGCTGGGATGCCGCCGCGAGGCCGAAAGTTTGACCAAAACCTTGAAATTCAAGCAGTTCCCAGCCAAATTACGTGAATTGGCCCTGCTTTATGGTGTCTCGGAGCTCTTGGTCGAAAGCGCATGACCGTAAAATAGGGGGCTCATGCCCGCCATCTCTTTTCAATCCGTATCCAAAACATTTCCCGCCAAATCTGCTGGCGGTGAGCCTTTCAAGGCCCTGAACCATGTCAGCTTTGACATTGAAGAAGGTGAATTTTTTGGCCTGCTTGGCCCCAACGGTGCCGGCAAAACCACGCTCATCAGCATCTTGGCAGGACTTGCCAAAGCCAGCGAGGGCCGCGTTTTGGTGCACGGTCACGATGTCCAAACCGACTATGCACAAAGCCGCCGCTTGTTGGGCGTGGTGCCACAAGAGTTGGTGTTTGATCCCTTTTTCTCCGTGCGCGAAGCCTTGCGATTTCAGTCGGGCTATTTTGGCGTCAAGAAAAACGACGCATGGATCGATGAGTTGCTAGACAGTTTGGGCTTGGCCGACAAGGCCAATGCCAACATGCGTCAGTTGTCGGGAGGCATGAAGCGTCGTGTGCTGGTGGCACAAGCATTGGTGCACAAGCCACGGGTCATTGTGCTGGACGAGCCCACTGCGGGTGTCGATGTCGAGTTGCGTCAAACCTTGTGGCAGTTTGTGGCCAAGCTCAACCGCGAGGGCAGCACGGTGCTACTGACCACCCATTATTTGGAAGAAGCCGAAGCCTTGTGCGGACGTTTGGCCATGCTCAAACAAGGCCGTGTGTTGGCCTTGGCCAGCACTTCCGAGTTGCTCAAGTCGGCTTCCAGCAATGTGCTGCGCTTCAAGATCGATGGCCAGTTGCCCACTGAATTGGCAAGCAAGGCACGCATCACGGGACGGATTGTTCAGTTCCCTGCAAACGATGCCGTTGAAATTGAAACCTATTTGGCGGCCGTCAGGCAAGCTGGTTTGGTGGCTGAAGACGTTGAAATTCGCAAAGCCGATTTGGAAGATGTGTTTTTGGATGTGATGGCTGAGGGGCGAGCATGAACGGCTGGCGCATGTTGTTTTACAAAGAAGTGTTGCGCTTCTGGAAAGTTGCTTTTCAAACCATTGCGGCACCTGTGCTCACTTCGGTGCTGTACATGATGATTTTTGGCCACGTGCTGGAAGACCACGTGAAGGTCTACGACAGCGTGCCCTACACCGCGTTCTTGCTGCCAGGCCTCATCATGATGAGCGTCCTTCAAAACGCCTTTGCCAACAGCTCGTCCAGTTTGGTCCAAAGCAAAATCATGGGCAACCTGGTGTTTTTATTGCTCACGCCTTTGTCGCATTGGCATTGGTTTGTGGCCTATGTGGGCTCGGCCATGTTGCGCGGCCTGGCCGTTGGCTTGGGTGTGTTTGCTGTGACGGCGTGGTTTGCGCCTTTGCAGTACCAAGCGCCTGTTTGGATTGCGGTTTTCGCCTTCATGGGCGCCGCATTGTTGGGCACCTTGGGTCTGGTTGCAGGCTTGTGGTCCGAAAAATTCGACCAAATGGCGGCCTTCCAAAGTTTTGTGATCATGCCCATGACCTTCTTGTCCGGCGTGTTCTATTCCATTCATTCCTTGCCTGCTTTTTGGCAAGGTTTGAGTCATTTAAACCCCTTCTTTTACATGATCGACGGGTTTCGATATGGCTTTTTTGGTCAAAGCGATGTGTCGCCTTGGACCAGCTTGACGGTGGTCTCCATCGCCCTGTTGGGTGTGGGTACTTTGGCAATTCAATTGCTGAAAACCGGCTACAAAATTCGAGGCTGATTCGATTCACCGAGCGCAACTCACCATGACCGCAGACCAAATACAAACCATGATTGCCGCTGGCCTCGCATGCCAGCACCTCCAAGTCGACGGAGACGGTCGTCATTGGCAAGCTGTGGTGGTGTCCGAGCAATTCGAAGGCCTTCGCCTCATTGCGCGCCACCAAAAGGTGTATGCCACCCTGGGCAACAAAATGCAAAACGACGAAGTGCACGCCTTGTCGATGAAAACTTTCACGCCCGCTGAATGGGCCAAAGCGCAGGCTTGACCCTTCGCTGTTACTGAAATACCAAACACAGACAACATGGACAAACTCATCATCCGAGGCGGTCATTCATTGAATGGCGTCATTGACATCTCAGGCGCCAAAAATGCAGCCCTGCCAGAACTCTGTGCGGCACTGCTGACTGCGCAGCCTGTGGTGCTGCGCAATGTGCCTAAGTTGCAAGATGTCAGCACCATGCTCAAGCTCATCCGCAACATGGGCGTTTCTTGCTCGCACGAAGAAGATGGCACGGTCCATTTAAACGCCGGCGCGCTGAACAATCCCGAAGCGCCTTACGAGATGGTGAAAACCATGCGTGCCTCCGTGTTGGCTTTGGGCCCTTTGCTGGCACGCTTTGGTGAAGCCCGTGTTTCATTGCCTGGCGGTTGTGCCATTGGTTCTCGCCCTGTGGATCAGCACATCAAAGGCCTGCAAGCCATGGGCGCGCAGATCGCTGTTGAGCACGGCTACATGGTGGCCAGTTTGGCCAATGGCCGAACACGTCTCAAGGGCGCGCGCATTGCCACCGACATGGTCACCGTCACGGGCACCGAAAACTTTTTGATGGCGGCTGCATTGGCTGAAGGCGAAACCGTCTTGGAAAACGCCGCCCAAGAGCCCGAAATTCCTGACTTGGCTGAAATGCTCATTCGCATGGGCGCCAAAATTGAAGGTCATGGCACCAGTCGCATTCACATTCAAGGTGTTGAATCTCTGAACGGTTGTGACCACGCTGTGGTGGCCGATCGCATTGAAGCAGGTACCTTTATGTGCGCGGTGGCAGCCACAGGCGGTGATGTGGTGCTGAAGCATGCGCGCGGTGACCACATGGACGCCGTGATCGATAAGTTGCGCGACGCCGGTGCCAGCATTGAAGTGGGTGCTGATTTTGTGCGTGTTCAAGCTTCGGGTCGCATGAAGGCGCAGAGCTTTAGAACCACCGAATACCCCGGTTTCCCAACCGACATGCAGGCCCAATTCATGGCGCTCAATTGCATCGCCGAAGGCACCAGCAAGGTCACTGAAACCATTTTTGAAAACCGCTTCATGCACGTCAATGAGTTGGTGCGTTTGGGTGCCAACATTCAAATTGATGGCAAGGTGTCTGTGGTTCAAGGCGTGCCGAAATTGTCTGGCGCCACCGTCATGGCCACTGACCTGCGTGCCTCTGCCAGCTTGGTCATTGCCGGCTTGGTCGCCGAAGGTGAAACCATTGTCGACCGTATCTATCACCTTGACCGCGGCTACGACCGCATGGAAGCCAAATTGCGCAATGTCGGTGCGCAGATTGAGCGTTCGAAATGAACGCGCAACAGAACAG
>CANGCI010000116.1 GCA_947451995.1 Comamonadaceae bacterium
AAGCGCCATTGACGGGTGATGGGTAGAGGCTGGGGGCAGGCGCCAATTTCTCTAAAACATCCGCAATCAAAGCGGTATCGCAATAAATGTCGGCACCGATTTGCAGCACGGGGGTTCGACGATAACCACCCGTCAAGGAAGTGAGGTCTGGTTTGGGCATGATCATCGGAATGATCACACTCTGCCAGGCCAACTTCTTGTAACCCAAAATCAAACGAATTTTTTCTGCAAAAGGAGACGTTGGGTAATGGTGAAGAATCAGTTGGCTCATGGCTTGGCTTTCGTAAATGGGTATAGATTTAAACCAGTTTCACCAGTTGTTTGCCAAAGTTTTGACCTTTGAGCAAGCCCAAGAAAGCTTCAGGTGCAGAAGCAATGCCTTGCGCAATGGTTTGACGTGGGTTGAATTTGCCACTGGCAATGAGTTCAGCCAATTCAGCCAAGGCTTCAGGCCACACTTCCATGTGCTCGCTCACAATGAAGCCTTCAATGGTCATGCGACTCTTCAAGATCAAGGTGGGGTTGGTCATGACCAAAGGTTCACCGTTGTAGCCAGCAATCATGCCGCATACCGCAATGCGGGCAAAGTCGTTGGCGCGCAACATCACGGCATCTAGCACCATGCCGCCCACGTTTTCAAAATGGCCATCAATGCCATTGGGACAGGCATCTCGCAGTGCTTTGGACAAAGAGATGTAATCGGTGTGTTCTTTGTAGTCAACGCAAGCATCAAAGCCCAACTCGTTGACCACGTAATCGCATTTGGCTTTGCCACCGGCAATGCCCACCACACGAAAACCACGTGCTTTGGCCAACGCGCCAAACGCACTGCCCACAGCACCACTGGCTGCACTCACAGTGACGGTGGCGCCAGGTTTGGCTTGAATGATTTTGACCAAACCATACCAAGCCGTCACGCCGGGCATGCCCACGGCACCCAGGTAATGGCTGATCGAAATTTTCTCTGCGTTCACAAGCTTGAGCGCACCCAAGGCATCAGCGTTGATCACGCTGTACTCTTGCCAGCCGCCCATGCACAACACGGTTTGACCCACCGTGAATTTGGCGTGCTTGCTCTCGACAACTTCACCCACGGTGCCACCAATCATGGCTTCGCCCAATGGTTGGGGCTGTGCATAATTTTTGCCAGCATTCATGCGACCGCGCATGTAAGGGTCAAGGCTGAGGTAATGGTGCTTGACCAAAACTTGTCCGTCTTGCAAAGCAGGTGTTTCTGCGGTGATCAATTTGAAGTTAGAAGCTGTTGCTTCGCCTTCAGGACGATTGTCTAAAACGATGATGTGATTGGTCGGCATGTTTGTCTCTTGGTTGAAATTGATTAATCAGTCGAAATGGGTGAAGACACTGACGGGGTGCGCTTGACGTACTTGAAGGTCCCTGTGGCATGGGCACACAATTGGCCTGCAGCGTCGTACACCTTGCCATCTGTGAACGCCATGGTTTTGGTTCGATGCAACAACAAACCTTTGGCCACCAGATGCTCATCACCGGTGGTTTTGGCGGGGCGCATGAAACTGGTTTTCATTTCAATCGTGACGACGCCCATCTCTTGTTCCACACTGCGTGCAGCCGTGGCCATCACCACATCGAGCAAAGTCATCACAGCCCCGCCATGGGTAATGGCGAATGAGTTGTGATGCTCCGCGCGAGGGCTATAGTGCAACTCTGATGTGCCGTTCTCGAACTTCTCTAATGTGAAGCCGAGGTTGTCCACAAAGGGAATGTGGACGCCAAAGGGAATGCTCATTGCTTAGCCACCAATGATGGCACTCACGCCACCGTCAACAGCCAGCCATTGACCCGTAATGTGCTTGCCGGCCTCGCTGGCGTAAAGCAACGTCAAGCCTTTCAAGTCTTCGTCATCGCCCAAACGACGCAAAGGTGCGTGGCTCGCCATGCGATCGGCGCCCATTTTTTCGAGCAAGCCGTAAGTCATTTTGCTGGGGAAGAAGCCTGGGCAAATGGCGTTGACGGTAATGCCATGCTGACCCCACTCACCTGCCAGCGCCTTGGTGAAATTGACCACAGCACCTTTGGATGTGTTGTAGGCGATGGTTTGCATCTCAGGTGGGTTACCGGCCAAGCCAGCAATGGATGCCACATTCAAAATTCGGCCGCGACCATTTGGGATCATGGACAAGTTAGCCACTTCTTGCGCCAAGATGAAATAGCCTCGCACATTGAGGTTCATTACTTTGTCCCAGGCGGAGACAGGGTGAACTTCAGCAGCTGCGCCCCAAGTGGCGCCGGCATTGTTGATCAAGATGTCGATGCGGCCCATTTTTTTCACGGTCTCTTGTGCCAGACGACGAATGTCTTCTTCTTTGCCGCAGTCTGCTGCAATGAAGTCTGCCTCAATGCCTGCCGCTTTAAGTTCGGCCACTGCTTCTTGCAAATCATCCGCTTTGCGTGAGCTCAACATCACGCGGGCACCGGCTTCGCCCAGTGCGTGGGCCATTTGCAAACCCAGACCTCTAGAGCCTCCTGTGACCAAAGCCGTTTGACCTGTTAAGTCGAAGAGTTGTTTGACCGTACGTGTCATGTTCAATCCTTTGTAAAAATTAGTTCCAAAAATCCATGCACTGTCGCTGCGCAACAATGGTTTTCATGAAGGGTTTGATGGCGATGTGATCTGGATGGTTTTGATAAGCGGTCAATGCAGCTTCATCCTTGAAAACAGAATTCAAGATGACATCACAGGTGCAATCGAGACCCTCTGTCTTAAGGCCCACTTCAAACAGTTCGATGCCGGGCACCAAACTTGAACAGCTCATAAGCACTTGACGCGCTTTCAGCATGTTCTGCGCTTTGGTCTGACCGTCTGCTTCTTCCTTCAAAGTCCACATCACAATGTGACGCAAACCTTGAGGCGTGCTTTTCATGCTGTTCATCAGAATGCCTCTTCAGACAAATTGGCACACGTCATGTCGCGGTTGCCAACCACATTGAGCCAAGCATCAATCTTGGGCAATTCATAGCGGTAAAAATAGGTTGAAGCCGCTTGTCGGCCTGTTTGTTTGGGTGAGGCTTCACCTCTGCAAGAGGCGCTCACATCCAACCAGATCCAAGCCAAAACCAAATGACCGAATGCTTGCAAATAAGGCACCGCATTGGCCAATGCTTCCTGTGGCTGCCCTGTAGACCAAGCCGACTGGGTGGCCCGTGTCACTTTTTGAAGTGCGGCAGTCAGCGCTTTGGCATCCTCGGCCAAATCAGGGAAGGCTTGTGCTTTTTGAGCTGTCGCCATCATGCGTGCAGCCAAGAGCTTCACGCCTCTGCCCTCTTCCATCAAGACTTTGCGGCCCAACAAGTCCATGCCTTGAATGCCGTGGGTACCTTCATGAATCATGTTCAAGCGGTTGTCGCGCCAGTACTGTTCCACAGGAAAATCTCGGGTGTAACCATAGCCACCATGAATTTGAATGGCTAAGCTGTTAGCTTCCAAACACCATTCGCTGGGCCAGCTTTTGGCGATGGGCGTTAACACTTCTAGCAACAAGCGTGCTTCGTCGGCATTTTCGGCAGAACCCGTGTGCTGCTCATCCACCAATTTGGCGCAATACAACTCAAGCGCCAACGCACCTTCACAGTAGGATTTTTGTGCCAGCAACATGCGCTTGATGTCGGCGTGTTCAATGATGCGAACCTGCGCTTGCGCAGCATCCTTCACCACCTTCTGTGTGCCACCGGCAACGGGCCGGCCTTGGGGGCGGTTTTTGGCGTATTCCAAGCTGGCCGCATAACCAGCCATGCCCAACATGGTGGCTGCCAGGCCCACGCCGATGCGCGCTTCGTTCATCATGTGGAACATGTAACCCAAGCCACGACCTGGTTCGCCCACCAAGTAACCCACTGCGCCAGACCCATCCGAATCTGTGTTGTCGGTCGAAACTTTGAACTTGCCCTCGCCAAAGTTCAGCAGCGTGTTGGTGGTGCCACGCCAGCCGCATTTGTGATTCAAACCCGCCAGGGCCACATCGTTGCGAACACCTGTCAATTGACCTTCGGTATTCACCATTTTCTTGGGCACGATGAACAAGGAAATGCCTTTAACCCCGGGTATCAACTTGCCATCAGGGCCTGGGATTTTGGCCAAAACCAAATGAATGATGTTCTCGGTGAGTTCGTGTTCACCGGCCGAGATCCACATCTTGTTGCCCTTGAGACGATAGCGCGCACCCAGGGGATCTTGTTGGAACGAAGCGCCATCAGGCGTGGCGCGTGTCATGACGTCGCTCAACGAAGAACCTGCTTGAGGTTCAGACAAGCACATGGTGCCAGACCAACGGCCTGAGAATTCATTCAGGGCAAATACTTTCTTTTGCAATTCCGATCCGTGCGCCATCAGCAAATTGGCATTGCCGACAGTCAACAGACCCGAGCCCATGCTGACAGATGCCATGGCAAAGAAAGTGTTGGCCGCCGCTTCAACGGTGTAGGGCAATTGCATGCCACCAATCGCGTAGTCTTGCGCTGCGCTGAGCATGCCGGATGCCGCATAGGCTTTTTGCGCATCGTGCGTGGCTTGCGGCAAGATCACTTTTTCACCATCAAAGCGCGGCTCCTCGGTGTCCACGAGGCGATTGAAAGGCGCGTATTTTTCGCGGGCAATTCGCTCGCAAGTGTCTAGCACGGCATCAAAGGTTTCTTGACTGTGGTCCGCAAACCGTTCGCGTTGTTGCAGTTGGTTAACGTCCAACCATTCGTACAACAGAAAATCCAGAGTAGTCCGAAGGCTCATGGCAAATAGGTCTCAGTAAAAATAAAAACGGGCGGCCTGCATGGATAGCGGGTCGCCCGTGGATGCTTAGTGAATGCTGAGCGAGTGCGTTCAGAGCACTTCAAAAATACCGCAAGCACCCATGCCACCCCCAATGCACATGGTGACAGCCACACGCTTGGCACCGCGGCGTTTGCCTTCGATCAATGCGTGGCCAGTGAGGCGTTGTCCGCTGACACCGTAAGGGTGACCGACGGCAATGGCGCCACCGTTGACGTTGAGGCGATCGGGGGGAATGCCCAATGTGTCGCGGCAATACAAAACTTGCACCGCAAAGGCCTCGTTCAGTTCCCACAAATCGATGTCGGAAACTTTCAAGCCTAAACGTGCCAATGCTTTGGGCACTGCGTAAACAGGGCCAATGCCCATTTCGTCGGGTTCGCAGCCAGCAACCGCAAAGCCCAAGAAGCGGCCCAGAGGTTTCAATCCGCGTTGCTCGGCCAATTTTTCGTCCATCAAAACACAGGCGCCTGCGCCGTCTGAGAACTGGCTGGCGTTGCCTGCAGAAATCAAACCACCAGGCAAGGCTGAGCGCAG
This sequence comes from Comamonadaceae bacterium, assembly GCA_947451995.1. Classification (GTDB taxonomy): domain Bacteria; phylum Pseudomonadota; class Gammaproteobacteria; order Burkholderiales; family Burkholderiaceae_C; genus Limnohabitans_A. The sequence goes on from CANGCI010000116.1 coordinate 5,339, forward strand.
ACCTGCGATGGCTTCAACTGTTGTGCCTTCCCGCAAACCTTCGTCAACACTCACGGTCACTTGCTTGGTCATGAGACCCATGGTTTTGTCGATGACACCTGCAGACACTGTGATCGGTGCGATTTCATCGTTGAACAGACCAGCGGCTTGGGCTGCGCATGCTTTTTGTTGGCTGGCCGCACCGTATTCGTCCATGCGGTCACGGCCAATTTTGTAGCGCTTGGCCACTTGTTCTGCCGTCTGCAACATGTTCCAGTAAATTTCTGGTTTCATTTTGGCCAAAGCCAAATCCTGCAACATGTGTTGGTTGGCTTCTTGCTGAACACAAGAAATGCTCTCGACACCGCCCGCCACATACACTTGGCCTTCGCCAGCAATGATGCGTTGTGCAGCCAAAGCAATGGTTTGCAAACCCGATGAGCAGAAACGATTGACTGTCATGCCGGACACAGAAATGGGCAGGCCCGCTTTCAATGCAATTTGACGTGCAATGTTGGCGCCGGTAGCACCTTCAGGCGTGGCACATCCCATGATGACGTCTTCAACTTCAGCGGCATCAATGCCAGCACGTTGAACGGCGTGTTGAACCGCATGGCCACCCAATGTGGCGCCATGGGTCATGTTGAAAGCACCCTTCCAGCTTTTAGCCAGAGGTGTGCGTGCGGTCGAAACAATGACGGCGTTGGTCATATTGAATACCTCTGATCAGTTGAATGTTTTGCCGTCTGCCACCAAACGGGCAAGCAGCGGTGCGGGTTGCCAGAAAGCGGCATCGTCGCGTGGGTTTTTAGCAAAGCGTTTCATAGCTTCTGCCACGTTGAACAAACCAACTTGGTCTGCGTACAACATGGGGCCGCCACGGAAAATGGGGAATCCATAACCAGTGAGGTAGACCATGTCGATGTCGCTGGCCTTGCTGGCAATGCCCTCTTCCAAAATGTGAGCGGCTTCATTCACCAAGGAGAACACCAAACGCTGCACGATTTCTTCATCCGAAATTTTGCGCGGTGTGATGCCTTCAGCAGCACGGTGTTTTTCAATCATCTCAACAACCAAGGCACTGGGAATGGCATCGCGTTTGCCTGCTTGGTAGTCATACCAGCCTGCGCCCGTCTTTTGACCGAAGCGGCCCATCTCGCACAACAGGTCGGCTGTCTTGCTGTACTTCATGCCAGGACGCTCAACATTGCGACGCTTGCGAATGGCCCAGCCAATGTCGTTGCCGGCCAAGTCGCCCATGCGGAATGGGCCCATGGCAAAACCGAACTTTTCAACGGCCTTGTCGACTTGCGCAGGCGTACAGCCTTCTTCAATCAGGAAGCCAGCTTGACGGCTGTATTGCTCAATCATGCGGTTGCCGATAAAGCCGTCACACACGCCGGACACCACGGATGTTTTCTTGATCTTTTTGCCCAAAGCCATCACGGTGGCCAGCACGTCTTTGCTGGTTTTGGCACCGCGAATGACTTCCAACAATTTCATGACGTTGGCAGGGCTGAAGAAGTGCATGCCCACCACGTCCTCTGGACGCTTGGTGAAAGATGCAATTTTGTTGACGTCCAAAGTAGATGTGTTGGAGGCCAAAATAGCACCAGGCTTCATCACTTCGTCGAGCTTCTTGAAGACGGCTTCTTTCACGCCCATCTCTTCAAACACGGCTTCGATGACCAAGTCGGCGCTGCCAATGTCGTCGTAGCTCAAGGTGGTCGTGAGCAAAGCCATACGCTGGTCGTATTTGTCTTGCTTTAACTTGCCCTTCTTCACTTGAGCTTCGTAGTTTTTGCGGATGGTTGCGACACCACGGTCCAAAGCTTCTTGCTTCATTTCGAGCATCTTGACAGGAATGCCTGCGTTCAAGAAGTTCATGGAAATGCCACCGCCCATCGTGCCAGCACCAATGACGGCCACAGATGCAATGTTGCGCTTAGGTGTGTCACTTGGCACATCTGGAATTTTGGACGCAGCGCGATCGGCCATGAAAATATGGCGCAGTGCGCGGCACTCGGGAGTCCACATGAGGTTGGTGAAAATTTCACGCTCAAAGACCATGCCATCTTCGAATTTTTTCTTCGTCGCCGCTTCAACCGCATCCACACACTTGGGCGGCGCTGGATAGTTTTTGGCCATGCCTTTGACCATGTTGCGAGCGAACTGGAAGTAAGCGTCGCCTTGTGGGTGCTTGCAAGGCAAATTGCGAACCAATGGCAGCGCAGAACCATCAGCGTGTTGTGCAGCCAATTCTTTAGCGTAGGCCATTGCTTCAGCGGCCAAGGACTCGGCAGAAGTGGCCATGCGATCAAACAACTTTTGACCTGGCAACATGGCCAGCATTTCGCTGTTG
>CANGCI010000117.1 GCA_947451995.1 Comamonadaceae bacterium
ACACAATGGTGGGAATGGCCCAGGGCACCAGCACGGCCGTGCGCACCAAGGCGCGGCCTTTGAACTCTTGGTTCAGCAGCAAGGCCACACCCAAGCCTGTGAGCGTTTCCAAAATGACCGAGACCACGGCAAAGCTGAAAGTGTTGCGAATGGACACGCCCCAATCGCCTGCCCAGAATCCGCCTTCGTCATTCGGATTGAAAAACAACCCGTATTCGCCAAAGTAGTTTTCCCAACCCACAAACTCTGCGGCAGAAATGTCATTGATGTTGATGTCGGTGAAGCTGAACCAAATGGAGCGCGTCAGAGGCCAGACGGCCACCACCAACATCAGCAGCACCATGGGCGCTAAAAACAACCAAGCGGTTTTGACTCTTGAATTCATATTGAGTGCGCTCCGTCTTTACCAATGCTTGCGTCTGATTTGCTTCAGACGCGAATCCAGTTTGGCCACCGCTTCTTCACCCGTGGTGCGTTTGGACATGACCTCGTGCGCAGCATTCCAAAAACTTTGGCTCACTTGGGGGTATTTCAAACCGGTGGCGGTGGTGGGACGTGCCACGCTGTTGGCAAACACCTCGGCCAAAGAACCCATGAACTCGTTGGCAGCAATCACATCTTTGTCTTTGTAGAGGGCCGGCAAAGTGGGGTTGAATGAACCATCGATGGCGCGCGTTTTTTGCACAGCAGCACTGGTCATGTACATCACCAAATCTGCGGCAATGGCGGGGTTTTTCGAATACTTAGAAACGCCCAATTGCCAGCCTCCCAATGCCGCTGCACTGGGGGTGCCAGGTAGTTTGGCCACACCCACTTTGCCTTTGACCAAGCTGTCACTCTTTTGCATCAAAGACCACGCATAGGGCCAGTTGCGCATGAACAGTGCATTGGCATTTTGAAACACACCGCGCGCTTCTTCCTCTTCGTAATTCAACACGCCCGTGGGGCTGATGGTGCCCACCCAAGAGGCGGCCAAGTTCAATGCTTTGGCTGCTTGGGCATTGCGAATGGTGATCTCGCCGTCGGCGTTGACCACGGTGCCTCCGCCTTGCCCGCCGACCCATTCAATGGCGTTACAGGTCAGTCCTTCGTAGGCTTTGGCTTGGAATACGAAGCCATGAAAATCGCTGTCACCTTTGGCGCGTTCACCGGCTTGCACTTTGGCGGCACTCTGCGTCAACTCTTCCCAGGTTTGCGGCACGCGCAAGTTGTATTTTTTCAGCAAGTCAGTGCGGTAATACAGCAAGCCCGCATCGGTGTACCAAGGCATGCCCAGCAGTTTGCCATTCACGCTGTTGTTGGCAATGATGGCCGGAAAGTGTTCTGCTTCAATGCCTTTGCTGTAGGGCTTGAGGTCGGCCAAATGGTCTTTCAGCAGGCCTGGCCACACGGTGTCAATTTGCACCACATCGATGTCACTTGATTTGGCGGCAAACAGTTGTCGGTACAAGGCCAACTTTTCGGTGGGGCTGCTCGGCGGTGAAAAATTCTTCACGGTGTTGCCGGTTTTGGCGGCCCATGCTTGCGCATGTTTCCAGCAAAACTCCACGTCACTGCCGCTGGGGCCGCACGTGATGGTGATCTCTACAGCGCTGGCAGACAGCGACACACCGCCCATGGCAAGGCTCAGACTCAGGCATTGCAAGGCGTGCAGCAAGGCTTTTCGCATCATGCGACATCTCCGGATCGGTTCATGGTTGAGGTCCTTTCACAACAAAGACCACAGCACTGCGTGCCGGAATCTCAAACTCACCGTTTGGTTTGTTGTAATGTGCCTTTTGACGGACGCGCTGGTCTGCCGCTTGTTTTGCCGCTTGCACGGGATGCAACTCAAATGCTTTGTGTGCCAATGTGGCATCACGAAAGCGTTGCGCTTGTGCGGACGTATTCACAAAATAAACCAATTCAGCAAAGTCTTTTAAGCCGCGGCCATCCAGGTGGCCGACCACCATGCGAGGGTCAGCAGTGGCCTCCGTGTTCAGAAAACGCAAGCGCTCTTGCACGGCTTGGGCAGTTTTTAAGCGCAGCAACTCAGTGCTTTGGCGAATTTTCAACAGATCGCGAAAGGCATCGCGCGTCCAGGCAATGTCTTGTGCTGTGGGTCGTAACTTTGAGTTTTGGAGCAAAGACAAACTCAATTTATTGGCACTGGCCGTGCCTTGTAGTTCGGGCGTTGCAGCACCAAAGCCATTGCTTGTGTAAGACCAGTCAAGTCGATTGAACGCGTCGCCCGAGTCGTAGCTGTTGCCATCCAAAGACTTGGACCGCAAGATGTCCATGCCGGCATGGAAGTACGCCACACCTTGGCTGAATGCAGTGAGAGCCGATGCCAAATTTTGGACGCGTGCACGCTCGCCGCTTGGCAAGTCGGGGGGCAACTTGTAGATCAAACTGTCAAACAAGGTCAGGTTGTCGTGGTTCTCTGCGTAGTTCACCACTTCGCTGGGCGCACTTGCATAACCCGTGGGTTGGTCGCCATAAGGAATGTCTTGCAAGGCTTTCACGCTGCCATCTGCCGCTACCATGCGATAGGTACGCAATGAGCCGGCCAAACCTGCGCGGATCTGTTCTGCGACGCGCACCGAACTTTCCTGACCACTGATGAAGCCTGGCACCTTCACCAGATTTTCCACCGCGTCGCTAGCACCACCGCCGCGAATGGCATCGCGCAATCGATCGTTGAAGGTGCCAATGCCGGTGCCGTTCAGAGACAGTTGTGACGCCTGCACAAAGCGCGCGCCATTGGCCACTTCACCAAAATTCCAGCCTTCGCCCACAAAGTCAATGCGCCTGCCTGTGGCTTGTTGTAAACGCTGTTGAATGTCAACCATCACTTGCCGCGGCTGGTGGCCCATCAAGTCAAAACGAAAGGAGTCGAGCTTGTAGTGCTGCGTCCACATCAGCATCGAGTCCGACATCAGCTTGCCCATCATCAAATGCTCGGTGGCCGTGTTGTCGCAGCAGGTGGAGCGCTCGACCTCGCCCTGTGCGTTCAGGCGTTGGTAATAGCCGGGCACGATGCGATCGAGGACCGAGTGAACATGTTGGCCAGACGCTGAGGTGTGGTTGTAGACCATGTCCATGCCCACGCGCCATCCCGCTTCGTGCAAGGCTTTGACCATGCGGCGGAATTCCACAATGCGCTTGGCACCGTCGTTGGCCTTGCTGGCATAGCTGCCCTCAGGCGCGTTGAAATGCAAGGGGTCGTAGCCCCAGTTGAAACAATCTTGTGCGCGCGCTTCAGGCGACAAGGCCTGCTTGGCGTTCAAGCTGCTGCGGCAGTTTTGTTCAGGCACGGTAGCGAAATCAAACACCGGCAACAAATGCAAGTCGGTCATGCCGGCCTGCGCCAAAGCTTTCAAATGACGCATGCCATGGGATTGTTTCTGCGTGAAGGCCAGATACTTTCCACGTAGCGCAGAGGGCACTGATTTGTCTTGAATTGAAAAGTCGCGCACATGCAATTCATAAATGCGCATGTCCACGGCGTGCTTCACCGTTTGCGGTGTGGCGTGCACGTCCCAATTAGCGGGTTTCAAGTTTGGCGCATCCAGATCCGCCACATAACTGCGCAAAGCATTCGCGCTCAAGCTCACGGCATACGGATCGTTCACGTGGTTGATGACACGTCCGAGGCCCGGCACAAACACTTCAACGGCATAGCGGTAATAAGAACCTGCGGGCGCCTTGGGTGTTTGGGTAGACCACACACCATTGATGTCGTCACGCTTCAGCGTTAAGCGCGCACTGGCTTTGGCCTGTGCGTTTGGATATATGCACACACTGACGTGATGCGCTGTAGGCGCCCACACTGCAAAAGAGGTGATCGATGGCCCCCCGCTTTTGCTGTTGTCGCTGTGTTGCTCATGCTGGGTGATGTTGGCGCCCAGTTGTGCATTCAAACTGGCGGGCGCAAACAGAGCGTCCAAGGCTTTGGCTGCTTGCACGCGTGTCGCCTGTTGCACGCGACCTTCGCTGTCTTCTTGTACCAGCACCAATTGCGCTGTATGAAGTGCGCGCAATTCAGCAGCTGCAAGTGCAGGCAACTGTCGCGTGTCAGATTGACCCAGCAAAGTCCAAGCTTGGTCATGCCCTGTGGCTTTGTGACCTGTTTGAATTTGCAGTGAGCCGTTGTGAGACGCTAGCAAGCGCCAAGTGCCCGTGGTTTGACCAGATGACGCCGCACCTTCTGGCCAATGAATCTGTGTGCCATTCAACCATACGGCTGCCGCAGGCAGTTTGAGTGCATTCGCTTGCAGCACTTGATGGCCCAAGGTTGCATCGCACATCGACAACTGTGCACCTTGCGCTGTGTCCATGGCCATGCTGACGCTGGCCCATGGCAGCATGATCATGGCCAGGCAGCGCGGCGCCAAGCGTGTGGGCACAACTGTAAAACGGGGCATCAAATGACGATTTGGTGAAAAGATGCAGAATTATCGTAATAAAACTACAAAAAACCATCATGTAATCGATTGAATTAGGGTAAATACTGAATATTAGAAAAAGCTATGCGTCGAAAATCTGTAGCTTTTCTACATTTATGACGATCTGGCCGTGCCCCGTCATCCTTGATTTCGCGCAATGAACTTCAAATACCGTCTTCAGACAAAGGCCTGCTTGTCTGCCTTAGCGATCTTCTTCTCTGCCCATTTGGGGGCGCAGCCACCCTCTGAGGCATTGCCGGAGGAATGGCACCATGGCGCCTTCATGGAAATCTTCGTGCGCAGCTGGCGCGACAGCAATGGTGATGGCATTGGCGATCTCAAGGGCTTGACGCAATCGCTGGACCATTTGCAAGACCTGGGAGTCAAAGGCATTTGGCTGATGCCCATCACTGCCAGCGCTGACCACGACCATGGTTACGCCACCACCGACTTTCGCGCCATCGATCCCGACTACGGCACCCTGGCCGACTTTGATGACTTGATCAAAGCCGCCCACGCGCGGAGCATTGGCGTGATCATGGACTATGTGCTCAATCACAGTGCCGCTGATCACCCCTTTTTTCAAGATTCGCTGCGCAACCCGCGTAGCCTTTACCGCGATTGGTATGAATGGCGTCAAGAAAAGCCCGAGGGCTGGGATATTTGGGGCCGTGATCCATGGGTTGTCACGCCGCAGGGCAGCTACTTGGCCACCTTTGGTGACCCGATGCCCGATTTCAACATGCGCAACCCCGCGGTTGTGAAGTACCACGAAGACAGTTTGAAGTTCTGGTTAGACCGCGGCATCGATGGTTTCCGTTTGGACGCCGTGCCCCACCTCATTGAAAACAGCGCCAAAGATTGGAATGACCAGCCGGAGAGCCGTCAGCTGACGGGCCACTTCACCCGCCTGATCAAGTCCTATCCTGGCCGGTACGTGGTCTGTGAGGCCACGGCCGAGCCCAAGGTGTATGCCCGCGAGGACATTTGTGGCGGTGCCTTTGCCTTTGGTTTGGAAAACCACATTGCCAAAGCTGCTCAGGGTGAGTTGGAGGCCATTCAAAAGGTGGCGCAGTACTACCGAACAGCCCCTTCTAGCTTGGCCAGCTTCGTCTCTAACCACGACCAGTTTGCAGGCAAACGCCTGTGGGACCAGGTGGCTGGCAACGAGACACATTACAAGTTGGCAGCCGCCACTTATTTGTTATTGCCGGGCACCCCCTTCATCTATTACGGGGAGGACATTGGCATGGCAGGCGCTCAAGGCCTCAGTGATGACCCTTTCATTCGTGGCCCCTACAGCTGGTCAGCTGATGCCCAAAACGCTGGCTTCACCACAGGCAAACCCTACCGGGCATTGGCCGGCAATGTGACCACCCACCATGCGGCCGTGCAAACCCAAACACCGAAAAGCCTGCGTGCCTTTTACAAAGACATGTTGAAGTGGCGCAACGCCCGCCAGTCACTGGCACAGGGGACCTATGAGCAGGTTTCAGCCCATGATCAGGTTTTCTCGTATGCGCGTCGCTGGGGCTCAGAAACCACCTGGGTCGTGATCAATTACAGTACGCAGCCGGCAGAAATTAAACTGCCTGCTGGTTTGGGCCAGCCTCGCTTGCTTTATGCCGGCCCGTCCTCTGAACAGAAAATTTCAAAGCAGGGGACAATACCAGCACAATCCGTGCAAATTTTTTCCCTTGAGCCTTGAGTATTTTTGATTCATGCAACACGTTTCCTGGTCATGCAGTGCCAACATTTACGAAGTCAATGTCCGCCAATACACGCCCGAGGGCACGCTGAATGCATTCGCAGCCCATTTGCCACGCTTGCATCAAATGGGCGTGGACATTTTGTGGCTGATGCCCATTCAGCCGATTGGCAAACTCAAACGCAAAGGCAGTCTGGGAAGCTATTACGCCGTTGCTGATTACACGGCGGTCAATCCAGAATTTGGCACCCTCAAAGATTTCAAGGCTTTGGTGCAGCAAGCGCACGCGCTGGGCATGAAGGTCATCATTGATTGGGTGGCCAATCACACTGCGTGGGACCACGTATGGGTAAAACAGCATCCAGAGTGGTACCTCAAAAATGACAAGGGTCAAATTCACAGCTACCTGTACGACAACGGCACCGAAGTTGAAGATTGGTCCGATGTGGTGGGGCTGGACTACAGCCAAAAGCCTTTGTGGACGGCCATGACACAAGCCATGCAGTTTTGGGTCAAAGAAGCCGCCATTGACGGCTTCCGTTGCGATGTGGCCAACTTGCTGCCGCTCAAATTTTGGCAACAGGCACGCGCCAAGTTAGATGCACTCAAGCCCATGTTCATGTTGGCTGAGTCAGACAATGCGCAATTGCATGATGAAGCCTTTGACATGACCTACGACTGGGCCTTGCAAGATGTCTTGAAAAAAATCGCCAAAGGCAATGCCGACGTGCGTGACCTCAAGGCTTATCTGGCAACCGCCGCCACCGCATTGCCCGCAGATGCTTACCGCATGACCTTCACTGCCAATCACGACACCAACTCATGGCACAACCATGATGCGGCGCATTTTGGCGATGCGTTTGCGGCCATGGCCGTGATTGCAGCAACTTTCCCCGGCATGCCATTGGTTTACAGCGGTCAGGAATCGGGGCTGAACAAAATGCTTCAATTCTTTGAAAAGGATGCCATCGATTGGCAAAATTTCAAACATGAAAAGCTCTATGCCAACCTGCTGAGCTTGAAGAAGAAGCACCCTGCTTTGCACAATGGCGCATCAGGTGCACCTGTTGAAGTGTTTGATGTGGACAACCACCACATCTTGGCTTTTCGACGCCAAAAAGGCATCAACGTGGTCTCGGTGCAAGTCAATTTGAGTGGCCAGAACCAAACCTTCAACTTGCACGGCAAGCCGCGCAAGTTGGGCGCCTGGGAACACCAAATTCAAAGCAGCTGACCCCCACGCTGGCGTGCTGTGCGGGCGCCAAGGACTGGCAACGCACAGGTTGCCAGCCATGGGTCACATCGCCGCTGCAGCGCAGTGCTTGGCGATGTAATCTGCGTGATCCGGCATGAAGTCGACACACTTGTTGATCACATTGCGCACGCTTTCTAAATATTCCTGAATGCTGCCTTCTTCTTGCAAGTCCACCAGCGGGTTGTAGTGGGCCGGCTTCAGGTTTTGCCCTTCCATCACTTGCAGCCAACCCACTTG
>CANGCI010000118.1 GCA_947451995.1 Comamonadaceae bacterium
GGAAACTCGCTACGGCCCAAGCCAAAGGCTGACCAAATGGCGCCGTGTGGCAGCAGGTTGCGTGCGTACAGCAGGGTTTCGGGTGTGGCGGCAAAACCGTACTTCACACCCAACACAAAGGTCCACATGCCAGGGCCGTCTAGCGTGCCGTCGGCAATCAGGTCGCGCGCCAAGTGCAAATCGCCCGAATCAAAAATTTCTAACTCGGGTTTGACGCCGCTGTCGCGAATCACTTTGGCCATCAGGCGCACATTGCGGGGTGTGTTGATCACCACATCGGCGCCGCTGTTCATGGTGTTCAGGTCCAAAGAACAAATGTCGGGTTTGATGATGGCAATGTGCTCAACCCGTTTTTCTGGTGGCACCAAGGTGGTACCGGGTGCGTAGATTTTGGGATCGTTGGCATCAGGCACAAAGCGGCCGCCAGGTCCGGTGGTGAGGTTGATGACCAGCTCGGCGTTGCGCTTGCGAATGCGGTCCACCACATCGCGGTAGTGCTCCAGTTCCATGGAAGGACGACCGGTAGCGGGGTCGCGCACATGAATGTGCACGGAGGCCGCGCCTGCTTCTGCAGCAGCCAAACATTCGTTGGCAATTTGCTCTGGCGTGACGGGCAAATAGGGTGTCTGTTCGGGCTTGGTGATGTTGCCCGTGACAGCGCAAGTGATGAGGGTGGGGCGATCTAACATTTACAAACTCCTTCCGCCGTCGACCACAAAGCGAGAGCCTGTGGCAAAGCGCATGGTGGTGGCACACGCTTCAATAGCAGAAGCGGTGTCTTCGACGTGGCCAATGCGTTTGAGCGGGATGGTGGCAGCCGCCTTGTCGTTGAAGTCAGCACCGCGGCCAGGCACAAAGGCAGAGTCAACCACACCCGGTGAAACGGCCAACACACGAATTTGAGGCGCCAAGGCTTTGGCCAAAGATTTGGTGAGCAAGTCGACACCGGCTTTGGCCGCTGCGTAAGCCAAGTTGCTGCCCGCGCCGGTAAAGCCAGCAATGGACGACACATTCACAATGAGGCCATCGCCTGAAGCTTTGAGCAAAGGTGTGAAGGCGCGAATGGTGGAGAACACGCCGCGCAAATTGGTTTGCACCACTTCGTCAAACAACTCGTCGGTAAGGCCTTCCAAGTCGTTGGCGGCAACAGGCTTGGTAAAGCCCGCACTGTTGATCAGGATGTCGCAGCGGCCAGCGCGTTGGGTCACTTGTTCGGCTGCAGCTTTGAGTGCTGCAGAGTCGGTGATGGAAGCGGTCAGCGCAAAGTGTGCACCAGAAGAAACAGCTGGCAAGGTGTTCAGCAATTGCTGTACACCCTCTGGGTCGGAGCGGTCAATGGACACAATGCGAGCACCCAAGGTGGCCAGTCGGCGGGCCGTGGCAAAGCCAATGGCACCCTTGCCACCAGTGATCACGGCCACGTGACCGTCTAGGCGCGATATAGGTTCAAACGTCATACAAAGCTTTCAAAATAATCAAGGAATTGGGGGTGTGGGGAATTGCGTTTCGCCGGCCTGCAACACAAAGTCGTAAGTCAACTCGTACCCTGTTTGGTGAGGGCCTGTGCGCTTTTGAAACGTGCCCACCAAGCTTTTGAGAACAGAGAAGGTGACATCGGTAGAAAGGCGCGCATCGTTGTCAGCAAACACTTGCGTGGTCAGTACTTGGTAGCCCGGCTTGGACACCATGAAATGCACGTGGGCAGGACGGAACGGGTCGCGTTGTTGATTGCGCAGCAAATCGCCACAGGGGCCATCCACTGGAACGGGGTAGCCAGCAGGCAGGATGGATTGCAGGTGGAAGTAGCCGTTGGCATCTGTCTTGAATTGGCCGCGCAAGTTCATGTCGGGCTGCGCGCTGTCTTGGTTTTCGTAAAAGCCCATGGGCGAGGCGTGCCAAACATCCACAGTGGCGTCGGCCAGTGCCTTGCCTTGCGCATCGCGCACATGGCCAGAGATGAAGAATGCATGTTCCGCTTCTTGGGCTTCTGGGCCGTGCGAGATGTTGGCACCTGCTTCATAAGTGGGTGCATTCTTGCGCCAAAACGGGCCTAGCAAAGCGGAGTCGGTTCGGAGTTTGCCGGACGACTCGGAGCGCTTGTCGTTGTTGATCAAGGTGATGAGGGTGGAGGCGCCCAAAATGTCGGAGGCCAAAATCACCTCGTTCTTTTTCTCGCTGGTGGCCTTGCCTAGGCCGACCAAAAATTCACAGCCCATTTCAAACTCGGGGTCTGTGGGTTCTACTTCGCAGATGAAGGCGTGCAGGTGCTTGACCAAGGCGGTCATGACCTCACGCAGGCGTGGGTCGGGGGTGTTTTGAAATACCTCAGCAACCTTCTCAGTGATGTTGTCGCGCGTGACAAAGGTCATCTCAATCTCCAGATGGGTGTGAGCAAAATTTTGCGTTGACGATTATTATGAAGTCTGGGCTTGAACACAGTCACCGTACAAATACTCATAAGACAAGCCTGACCACTCACACACAGAGGAGACATTGATGACGTTTGACAGAAGAAATATGGTTCGTTGGCTGGCCATGCTGCCTTTGGCGGCTTGCCTGGGCGCTCAAGCCCAATCTGCACCTGCTGCAGCCCCTATTCCCGGGGCTATCCAAGTGATCAGTTTTGGGGGTGGCTTCAATTTGCCACTGTGGGCCGCCAAAGAACAAGGTTTTTTCAAGCGGCATGGCATTGAGGTGCAGCACACCATCACGGCCGACTCTAAACAGGTTTTCTCTGGCCTGATGGCGGGCCAATACCATGTGGCCATCACGGCTTTGGACAATATCTTGGCTTACCAAGAAGGCCAAGGTGAAGTGAAGTTTGACCCACCTAGCGATTTCTTTGGCTTTATGGGCTCCGACGATGGCTTTTTGAGTTTGGTGGCCGCACCCGAAGTCAAAAGCTTTGCCGACCTCAAAGGCAAGACCATTTCGGTCGACGCCATGAGCAACGGTTTCTCGTTTGCACTGCGCGACATGCTGGCGCGCAATGGCATCAAAGAGTCGGATGTGCAATGGGCGCGCGCTGGCGGTACCGACCGCCGTTTTGCAGCCCTGATGGAAGGTCAACATGCCGCCACCATGCTGCGCGCGCCATTTGACTTGCAAGCCAAAAACAGAGGCTTCAATCAATTGGCCACCACACGCTCCACCATCGGCAATTACATGGGCATTGTGGGCGCTTCGCGCAGAAGTTGGGCTGCTAGCAACGAAGCACAAGCGGTCAGTTTCATTCGCGCCTATCGGGATGCCATTCGCTGGCTCAAAACGCCCGAAAACAGACCCCAAGCGCAAGCCTTACTGATGAAGTACGTGCCCAACATGAGCGCACAAATTGCAGCCCAGTCATGCGATTTGCTGCTAGACCCGCAGTCTGGCTTTTTCTCGGATGTACAGCTTGATGACAAAGGCATTCAAGCCGTCATGGACTTGCGCAGCAAGTTGGGTGACAGTGGCCAAAAACTGAACGACGCAAGCAAGTACGTCGACAAGCGTTACTGGCAAAAAGCCATGCAGCCCTGACCGGACAGCAAGGGCTGCTTGGTCAGCCCTTACTTGTACTTGGCTTCAAGCGCGTCGAAGAATGGTTTTTGAACCAAAGATTGACGCTCTGCAAATGTGGCTACCAGCTGAGGGTCTTCTTGAAGTTCACCGGTGGCCTTCAATTGCGCGAGAGCGTTGGTCATGCCCCGCACCGCACCTTGCAGTGCAGCGTTGGCGTACAGCACCAAGCCAAAGCCCATGTCGGCCAACACTTGCTGAGGCAGTGCAGGTGTTTTGCCGCCAATCACCACGTTCACAATTTGCGGGCAAGTCAACTCGCCGGCAATGCGGCGCATCTCATCCACACTTTCTGGCGCTTCGACAAAGGTGATGTCGGCGCCGTGTTCGGCATAGGCAGCAGCCCGGTCGAGTGCTTCGTTGATGCCCAGCACAGACCTTGCATCGGTTCGCGCAATGATCAAAAAGTCGGCGTGCTGTCTGGCATCGACAGCGGCCTTGATCTTGCCAATCATTTCGTCAGCAGGCACCACGGCTTTGCCGGCAAAGTGACCGCATTTCTTGGGCATCAACTGGTCTTCGAGCTGAATGGCATTGGCCCCAGAGCGCTCTAGTGTGCGAATCGATTGGCGCACATTCAAAGCATTGCCAAAGCCTGTGTCGGCGTCCACGATGATGGGTAGATCGATCGCATCGCGCACGGCCGCAGTGTGTTGCGCCAAATCGCTCAGACCAATGAAGCCCAAATCGGGGATGCCATAAAACGTATTGGTGATGCCAGCGCCGCTGAGGTACACGGCTTCAAAGCCCACTTGCTGAATGACACGTGCGGCCAAAGCGTTGGCGGCACCGGCCACCAACAAGCCATTTTTTTGATTCACACGCTGGCGCAACAATGTGCCAGGGTGTACAGAACTCGTGGTCATTTAATCTTCTTTCATGCCGGAGGCGCGAATGATGGAACCCAGCTTGGTACGTTCTGCATTCACAAATTCATTGAAGCTGGCGCGTGTGCCGCCAATGGGCTCAATGCCCATGCTTTTAAGGCGATTGGCTATCTCTGGATTTTTCATGGCGGCATCCACAGCGGCGGCCATTTTGTCCATGATTTCAGGCGGCACACCCACAGGGGCATGAATGCCCGCCCAGTGGGCAATTTGCACGTCGGGATAGCCCAGCTCGGCCGTGGTGGGCAGGTCGGGCGCGGCCGACATGCGCTTGGTCCATGTGGTGGCCAAGGCTCTGAATTTACCGCCTGGTTGAATGTGCGGCAAAGACACGATGCTGGCTTCGGAGGTGCCTTCTACTTGGCCGCCCATGACCGCTGTTGAACTTTCTGAGCCACTTTTGTAGGGCACGGGAATCAGTTTGGTGCCGTACTTCATGTTCATCATCTCGGCCACAAAGTGCGGTGTGCTGCCCGTACCTGCAGTTGCAAAGTGCGCGCCTTGGCCTTGCTTGGCGTTCTCAATGAACTCTTTCAAGGTCGTGTTCTTTGATTTGGCCGATGTGACGATGATGGACGGTGCCAAACCAATCATGACCACAGGCACCAACTCGTTGTCTTTGTAGGGTGCAGATTTTTTGATCATGGTGTTGGAAATCACACCCGCTGCACTGATCAAAAACGTGTAGCCATCGGGCGCGCTTTTGATGCCCAGCATGGTGCCCAAGGTGCCGCCGGCACCGGGTTTGTTGTCAATCACAACAGGTTGTCCCAACACCTTGGTGGCACCCTCGGCCGCGGCTCTGGCCAACAAATCGTTGGCGCCACCAGAGGCAAAGGGCACGATGAGTTTGATGGGCTTGTTAGGCCAAGCGCTAACAGCTGCTGTGGCAGGACTGCTGGTTTGTGCCCAAGTGTTGCTACCCCACAAACTCAAAGCGGCCAATGTGAGGCCTGCTGCCGATTGAATGAGGCTTGTTCTGCGGTGGGTATTGAGACGGGTCATGCTGACTCCTGTTGGACAAAGATGGAAACGAATGTCAGTTATTATTTTGATTCAAACCAAGGGGCCATGTTATGACAATTTCTCGCCGTGAATGCTTGAATCAGCTCGCGCAGTGGCCGGTGGCCATGGCCGCATCGAGTAGCTTATTTGCCAGCGCCATGGCGCAAGCTCAAACAAGCTGGCCCTCCAAAGCGTTGCGCTTGGTGGTGCCATTTACACCTGGCGGCACCACAGATTTCGTCACCCGCTTGGTGGGCATTGAACTGGCCAAGGCCTTGGGCCAACCCGTTGTTGTAGAAAACAAGCCTGGTGCAGGCACTGTGATTGGTGTGGATTCGGTGGCCAAATCGGCTGCCGATGGCTACAGCTTTGTCACGGTGGCCAACAGCTTTGCAGCCAATCAAACCCTGGTTAAAAAACTGCCTTACGACACTCTGAAAGATTTACGTCCCGTGGCCCTTATGGGCATGTCGGAACATGTGCTGGCCACGCATCCCGGCAGTGGCCTTAAAAAACTCAGCGACCTCAAAGCCTTGACTGCAGCTGCGGCCGACAAAATCAGTTACGCCTCATTTGGCAACGGTACCTCGGCGCATTTGTCGGGTGCAGCATTGGCGCAGCAAATGGGCATGAACTGGGTGCATGTGCCTTACAAGGGCCAGGCCCCTGCATTGTCCGATTTATTGGGCGGTCAAGTGACTTTGATGTTTGGCAATTGGCCAGAATTTAGAAGCCACGTGCAGTCCGGCAAATTGGTGGCACTGGGCATGGCCACAAGCAAACGATCTGTGTATGCGCCAGACATTCCCACTTTGGCAGAGCAAGGCGTGCCGCTGGAATCTAATTCATGGAATGGGTTGCTGGCGCCTGCCAACACGCCCGATGCCATTGTGGAGCGCCTCAACGCCGAAGTGAACAAAGCCCTGATGGCCCCCGCCGTGTTGGAGGCGTTTCAAAAAGGTGGCATTGCTTCTTTGTCGGGCACGCCCGACAAGTTTGCGCAGTTTTTAAAATCAGAAATTGACAAGTACGCACAAGTGGTGCGCAAGGCCAATATCACGTTGGATGCTTAAGCCGCTCGGCCCGCAAAATAAGCAGGCCAGAAACCACCAGCAAGCCAATGCCCAACCACGCCAGCAGGTTGGGCACTTCGTCCCACACCACGTAGCCAATCAGCAAGGCAAACAGCAAGCCGCTGTAGCGGAACGGTGCCACCAAACTCATCTCGCCTGAGCGCATGGCCACAATCAAAAAGTAATAGGCGATGGACAAGAACAAGGAGGCGCAAAACAGCAACGCCAAAGACGTGTTCGTAACGGGCACCCAAGTTTGAGTCAGCGTGATGCTGCCTGCAGCCAGGGCAACTGAAACGGCAGTCGACAGTGTGATGAGCAAGGAAGGCACATGCAGGCCAATGGCCCGTGTGAGGGTGTCGCGGGTGGCATGAAACAAAGTGGCCAGGACACAAATCCAAGCGTAAACATTGAAGCCATCTGTGCTGGGTTGAACCACCATCAACACACCGCTAAAACCCAACAGAATGAGTGCCCCACGCTGAAACGTGACGCGCTCTTTGAAAAACAAAATGGCGAACACGGTGATGAACAAAGGCGACGCCAAATTGATGGCGGTGGCATTGCCTAGCGGCAAATGAAACACTGCGGTGAGATAGGTGAGCGAAGCCATGGCATCGACGCCGCCCCGAAGCCAAAGCTTGCCGTTGAGCATCAGGCGCCAGTTTTTCAAATGGCCCATGGCCTGCGCCATGATGAGCACAAGCGTGGTGGCCATCAGGCCGCGAATGAAGATGAGTTGGGGACCAGGCAGGGAAGCGCTGACTTGCTTGACCAGGGCGTCGTTGGCAATGAACAAAGCCATGGCCAGGCTCATGGCCAAAATACCGCGGCGGTTCTCTGCGTTCATGGGGCCTGCCTGTTCAATGACCATGAAAAAAGCCCCCTGTGCATGCACGGGGGGCTCTAAGTTTGGTGGCTCTTCACGGATTCGAACCGCGGACCTGTGGATTATGATTCCATCGCTCTAACCGACTGAGCTAAAGAGCCTGAGCCAAAAATTATAGCAAATGAAATGGGCTGATTGTTAGAACTTTTGAATAA
>CANGCI010000119.1 GCA_947451995.1 Comamonadaceae bacterium
GGTGCAGTGCCGGCCTCCAACGGCCAAATCATCACGCAAATTTTTCAGCTGAACCATGAGAGCGCCAACAACTTGGTGCCCATCTTGCGGCCCCTCATCAGCCCCAACAACACCGTCAACGTGAATCCTGGCACCAATGCGTTGGTAATCACCGATTACGCCGACAATTTGCAGCGCTTAGGCCGCATCATCACAGCCCTTGATGTGGCCAATGCCACAGGTGTCGAAGTGGTTCATTTGAAGCATGCGCTGGCCAGTGATGTGGTGCCTATGCTGCAACGCTTGTTAGACACTGGTGCAGCCAGTGGCGGTGCACCTGCTGCGGGGCAAACAGACGCGTCCTTCAAAACCACCGTGATGGCAGAAGCGCGCAGCAACTCCCTCATCGTGCGTGCAGCCAACACCGCGCGCATGGCCTTGGCGCGCTCACTCATTGCGCAACTCGACCAAGCCACCGATTCTGGCCCCAACGCAGCCAGCGGCAACATCCACGTGGTGTATTTGAAGAACGCAGACGCCACCAAGCTGGCCGCCACCTTGCGCGCCGCAATGTCTGCACAAGGCGGCTCAGGCAATGCCAACGCAGGCGCAGCCGCGATGCCGGCCACCCCCACCGCTAACAATGCCAACAATGCAGGCGGCGGCAATGCCAGTTTCAACAACGGCTCGCAACCCGCGACAGGCGGCCAAATTCAAGCCGACCCGTCCACCAACGCGCTCATCATCACAGCGCCTGAACCTCAATACCGCCAACTGCGCGCTGTCATCGACAAGCTGGACGCACGTCGCGCGCAAGTGTTTGTGGAAAGCCTGATTGCCGAAGTGAGTGCTGAAAAAGCCGCCGAGTTTGGCGTGCAATGGCAAGGCCCTGTGGGCGGCAAGGGCGACAACAACATTGGTTTGTTGGGCACCAACTTCAAAGTAGGCGGCGCCAACATCATCTCCTTGGCAGCGCAAGGTGCCAGTGGCAATGTGGCACCTTCTTCTGGCTTGAACATTGGCGTAGCGCACAACAACAACGGCACCTACGTACTGGGGTTCTTAGCGCGCTTTTTGCAAACCACGGGGGATGGCAATGTGCTTTCAACGCCAAACTTGCTCACCCTGGACAACGAAGAAGCCAAAATTGTGATTGGCCAAAACGTGCCCTTTGTCACGGGCCAATACACCAACAACAACACCAACGCAGGCTCGGTCAATCCGTTCCAAACCATTGAGCGCAAAGATGTGGGCTTGACCTTGCGCGTCAAACCGCAAATCAGCGAAAACGGCACCGTCAAATTGCAAATCTACCAAGAGGTGAGTCGCCTCGACCCTGCCTCGATCAATTCAGCCACTGGCTTGATCACCAACAAGCGCTCCATTGAATCCAGCGTGCTGGTCGAAGACGGCGCCATTGTGGTTCTGGGTGGTTTGTTGCAAGACGACTATGGCAACAGCCAAGAACGCGTGCCTGGCTTGGGCGATGTGCCTTTGTTTGGCAACCTGTTTCGCGCCGAATCACGCAGCCGCAAAAAGACCAACCTGATGGTGTTCTTAAGGCCCGTGGTGGTGCGTGATGGCGCCGCCACCGAGGGCTTGTCTTTGAACCGCTACGAGCAAATGCGCAGCACGCAAATCGAGGCTCAGCCAGGCACCAGCACCGGCCTTCCCGCCATGGGCGCACCTGTCTTGCCCGAAGCAACGCGCAAACCTTAAGCATTCCGATGGCGAACAAATACCCTCTGCCCTACGCATTTGCGCGCAGCCACCAACTGCTGTTGGAGGATGACGGGACGCGCCTCAGCTTGTGGCTTTGCCCTGACAGTGCGGCCAACGCCATCTCCGAGGTGATGCGCAAATGGGGCAACGACAACGCAAGTTTAGAAATTGCGCGTGAAGACACCTCGGCATTGAAGCAACGCATCAGCCAGGCTTACACCACGCAATATGGCCCAGGTGAATCTAGCGCTGCGGCTGTGGTGAGCGAAGTGGAATCTGAAGCCGACTTGTCGCGCATGATGCAAGAGCTGCCCGCTGTTGAAGACTTGCTAGAGACCAGCGACGACGCGCCCATCATTCGCATGCTGAACGCACTCTTAACGCAAGCTGCGCGCGACGGCGCCAGCGACATTCACATCGAGCCCTACGAGCGTCACTCCAGTGTGCGCTTCCGGGTCGATGGCAACTTGCGTGAAGTGGTGCAACCCAATCGCGCCTTGCACGCCGCCCTGATTTCTCGTTTGAAAATCATGGCCGAACTCGACATTGCAGAAAAACGTTTGCCGCAAGATGGCCGCATCAGTTTGCGCTTGGGCTCACGCGCAGTCGATGTCCGAGTCTCTACGCTTCCCAGCGCGCATGGCGAACGCGCCGTGCTGCGTTTGCTCGACAAATCGGAAACACGTCTGAGTTTGGCTTCTGTGGGCATGCAAGGCCGCACCTTAGAACGTTTTCAACAGTTGGTGACACAGCCGCATGGCTTGATTTTGGTCACCGGCCCCACAGGCTCAGGCAAAACCACCACTCTCTATGCTGCCCTGCAAAGCCTCGACGCTGCTGGCAGCAACATCATGACGGTGGAAGATCCCATTGAGTACGAGTTGGCTGGCGTCGGTCAAACGCAAGTGAACGCCAAAATTGATTTGACCTTTGCCAAGGCCTTGCGCGCCATTCTTCGCCAAGACCCCGACGTCATCATGATTGGTGAGATTCGCGATTTTGAAACTGCGCAAATCGCCATTCAAGCCTCCATGACCGGCCATTTGGTCTTGGCCACCTTGCACACCAACGATGCAGCCAGTGCCGTCACCCGCCTCACCGACATGGGCATTGAACCCTTCTTGCTCAGTTCATCTTTGCTAGGCGTATTGGCGCAGCGTTTGGTGCGCAAGGTGTGCACCCACTGCCAAGGCTCAGGCTGCACGCACTGCGGTCAAACCGGCTATGCCGGCCGCACCGGTATTTTTGAATTGCTGGTCACCGACGACGCACTGCGCGCACAAATTCACGCCAAGCAATCCGAGGCCAGCCTCCGCGATGCGGCTGTCGCGGGCGGCATGGTGTTGATGCGCGAAGACGGCGAACGCTTGGTTCAATTGGGCATGACCAAGCCCGAAGAGTTGCTGCGTGTCACGCGCGATTAAGTTTCAAATGCGTACGTGGCTTTCACCCCTGCTCACATCAAGTCGGTCGTCTGGCTTGTCAGTGATGAGGGTGGCCATCGTTCTGGCATGCATGGGCTTCGCGCCCTCTTTCAGCGCAGCGCAAACTGCCGATGCGACGACAGAGGCCGAAGAACCTCAGACCAAGCTTCACTACACCTTGGGCATTCGCATGCGTGCCGATGACCTCAACCAAGACACGCGCAGTGCCAAGCTCAGACCCGTCCTCGGCTTGCGTTACGGTCGATGGCGAGTGGGCATTGGCGACGGCCAAGAATGGTTGCGTTTCAACAGCTTTCGCAAAGAACCCAGCCTCAGTTACCAGTGGATCGAAAACAGCGACATCAGCTTGGGCCTGTCGATGCGCATCCACAACCTGAACACGGGTGAAGCCTTCGACATCTTTGAGCCTGGCCGCAAAACACTTCGCAGTCGTGTGTTGGCCAACATGCGCGTCACGGATCGCTGGTCAGCGGGCGTTGAGTGGACCCAAGACGTGCTCAACCGCGGTGACAGCAGCACCTTGGCTTTGGGTGTTTCTTATGCATGGCCGCTGACACAACACAGCGAGCTCAGCCTGAACTCTGGCATCACTTGGGCACCTGCTGAACATTGGCGAACTGCGGCCGGCGTGAACCGCATCGGTGCAGGCGGTCTCACCACGGGCACAGGCTCGGTGGGGTCTGGCCTCAGTTACAAACACAGCCTGTCCAAACGATGGGCCTGGTACAGCACCTTGGGTGTCAACAAAGACGTGGGCCAAGTGGCCAAGTTGTCTGGGCCGCACAGCTTGGTCAATGGCCAAATTGGTTTGCTGTACTTTGACCGATAAACGCACCGATCGCCTACGACACCATGCCCGCCTATTCTTACGAAGCTCTGCAAAACGATGGCGCCTTGCGCAAAGGTGTGATCGAGGCCGACAGTGCCAAAGCTGCGCGCAGTCAATTGCGCACACAAGCTTTGGTGCCTTTGTCGGTTCAAGCTTTGGGGGCTTCACAAGCAAATGCACAAAGCATTTGGCAATACAACATTGGTTCTCGTCAGTGCTTCTCGCCCAATGCCTTGGCCGTGTGGACACGGCAGTTGGCCAGTTTGGTCAGCAGTGGTCTGCCTTTAGAGCGTGCACTTGCCGCCTTGAGTGACGAAGCCGAATCGGAAAAACAAGCGCATTTGGTGGCACAACTTCGCGCCGAAGTGAATGCCGGTTTGGGCCTGGCCAAAGCCATGTCGCAACACCCGCAAGAATTTTCTGCACTGTACACCGCGGTCATCAGCGCGGGTGAGCAAGGCGGCAATTTAGGGCAAGTGCTGACCCAACTGGCCGATGACTTGCAAGACCAGCAAACCCTCAAGGCCAAGTTGCTCAGTGCTTCGCTGTACCCCGCCATTGTGAGTGCCATTGCCTTGCTCATCGTGATTTTTTTGCTGAGCACCGTCGTGCCGCAGGTGGCCCAAGTGTTCAATGGCAGCCAACGCAAATTGCCAGGCCTGACGGTGGCCATGCTGGCCATCAGCGACTTTGTTCGTCATCATGGTTGGACCTTGCTGCTGTTGCTGGGCCTGTCATGGCTGGGCATTCACCAAGCCTTGAAGCGTCCGCGTTGGCGCATTCAATTTGACGCTGCGTTTTTGCAATTGCCCATCGTGGGCCGATTGGCCACCGGCTACAACACAGCACGTTTTGCCAGCACCTTGGCCATGCTCACGTCAGCAGGCGTGCCCATTTTGAAAGCCATGCAGTCTGCCGCAGACACCTTGTCCAACCAAGCCATGCGCGCCGATGTGCTGGACGCTTTGGTCTTGGTTCGCGAAGGCGCGCCGCTGGCCATGGCCATGGGCCAGAAAAAACGTTTCCCCAGCTTGCTGGCGATGTTTGCGCGCTTGGGCGAGCAAACAGGCCAACTGCCAGTCATGTTGCAGCGCGCAGCGCAACAACTCTCTGCTGATGTCCAACGCCGCGCCCTGGCCTTGGCCACCATCTTGGAGCCCTTGCTGATTGTGGCCATGGGTGCCGTGGTCATGCTCATTGTGTTGGCCGTGCTCATGCCCATCATGGAACTCAACCAATGGGTCCGTTGAACTTGCATCTCTCAAGGAGCGCCCTATGGCAGTCAGCTTAGACGGTCAATTGGTGGTGGCGATTTCGTCGCGCGCCTTGTTTGACTTTGAAGAAGAAAACCAAGTCTTTGAACAAGGCGATGACCGCGCCTACATGAAGCTGCAATTGGAGCGTTTGGAAGAACCTGCCAAACCTGGCGTGGCCTTTTCTTTGGTGAAAAAATTACTGGCATTCAACGACGTCCAAACGCAGCGCGTGGAAGTGGTCATTTTGTCGCGCAACGACCCGGTGTCGGGCATGCGGGTGTTCCGATCGGCACAGCACTATGGCCTGCCCATTCAGCGCGGCAGTTTTACGCGGGGTCAATCACCTTGGCGGTATTTGAAACCGCTCAATGCCAACTTGTTTTTGTCGACCCATTTGTCCGACGTGCGTGCCGCGCTCGATGCCGGCGTACCCGCTGCACAGGTGTATCCCCATTCGGCACATGCATCCGAAGAACATCCGCACGAAGTTCGGATTGCCTTTGATGGTGATGCCGTGTTGTTCTCTGATGAAGCAGAACGCGTGTTCCAAGCAGAAGGCTTGTCGGCCTTTCAAGCCCACGAGCGTGCCAAAGCGGCACAGCCCCTGTTGGCGGGTCCCTTCAAACCCTTGCTGGCCGCGCTTCACCGACTGCAACAAGAAGGCACACCCGCCATGCGCATTCGCACGGCCTTGGTCACCGCGCGCAGTGCTCCAGCGCATGAACGTGCCATTCGCACCCTCATGCAGTGGAACATTGAAGTGGACGAAGCGATGTTCTTGGGCGGCTTGCCCAAAGGCGAATTTTTGAAAGAGTTTGAGCCCGACTTTTTCTTTGACGACCAAACAGGTCACATTGAATCGGCCGCCCAACATGTGCCCGCAGGCCATGTGGCCAGTGGCATCAGCAATCCGCCGCTGGCTGATTAGGCTGTTTAAGGCTCAGAAGACAAAGAAGCTGCGGGGGCTTCGCGCCTGCGACCTTCTCTGCGCGCAATCCAAATGGTCGACACCAAGATCACCGCCGCACCCAACCAAGTCCATTGGCTGGGCACATCGCCAAACACCAGCCAGCCCATCAGGGAGGCCCAGACCAAGTCGAGGAAGCGCAAAGATTGGGTGGCTGAAATATCGGCAATGCTGAAAGCGCGTGTGAGGCTGTAATGCCCCAAAGTACCCAGCACACCCGCCACCATGAAACCGCTCCATTGCCACAAAGTAGGTGTCTGCCAATTCATCAAGGCAAGGGGCAAGCTGAACAAGGTCACCGTGATGGATTGCCACATCACAATCACACCCGGTTTTTCGGTGCGCGTGAGGTGTTTGGTGATGAGAAAGGACGCCGCAAAAATAGGCGATGAAGCCAACATCACCAAGTTGTACCAACCGCCAGTGCCCGTTAGTTTGGGGAGCACCACCACCAACACACCGGCAAAGCCAATGCCCGCCGCAATCCAGCGGTCTTTGCGCATGGGCTCACCCAAGAACCAGGCCGCGCCCAGCATGATGAAGATCGGACCCGTGAAGCCAATGGCCGTCATGTCGGCCAATGGAATTTGGGGCAATGCAATGAACCACAACATCAAACCCACGGTGTGCACACCGCCGCGCCAAAACTGACCCTTGATGTCATTGGGCACATAGGCCGCCAAACCCTGATGCCACAGCAAGGGCAGCATGATCAAGAGGCCGCAAAAATACCGCAGAAATTGCGCTTCGAATGGGTCCATTTGCATCGAAAAAGATCGCGCAATGGTGTTCAGCAATGAGAATGTCAACCCGCCCAAGGCCATCCAGGCCATGCCACGTATGGGTGCAGGCAAGCGTTCAAAACGCCGTGTGTTTTGCAATCGTGTGAGGGTCAGCAAACGCTGAAGGGAGGTCGGGAGAAATCTGGACACCATGGGACTATATCGGAGCACGATACACATGCGAGTCTCATGGGTTACCAGCCAAATGGCCACAAGGCAACAAGGCCAGGGTGCCAAAGAAAACGGGCCCCAAGGGCCCGTTCAGATGGGAGCTGTCAAAGATCAGCTGTTTTGCAAAGCGGCAATGCGCTCTTCAATGGGAGGGTGGGTTGAGAACAACTGACCAATGCCACCCGCAATGCCCATGGCCGCAACGCTCTTAGGCAACTCGGCTGTGTGCAAGCCGCCCAAGCGCGCCAAGGCGTTCATCATGGGCTGCTTGCGACCCATCAACTGCGCGGCACCTGCGTCGGCACGGAACTCGCGCTGACGGCTGAACCAAGCCACCACA
>CANGCI010000120.1 GCA_947451995.1 Comamonadaceae bacterium
CACTTGCGCGGTTATGCCCAAAAGCAGCCCAAGCAAGAATACAAGCGCGAAGCCTTTGAGTTGTTTGGCCAGTTGCTCGACTCCGTGAAAAACGAAGTGACGCGCGTGCTGATGAACGTGCGCATTGAGTCCAGCGAGCAAATCGAAGAAGCGGCCCAAGTGATGGAAGAGCGTGCTGAAAACATCAGCAACGTCACATACACGGCGCCCGATGAGCAAGGTGCACCGCAGACGCAATCTGATTTTCAGAGCACCCTGTTGGCCCCCGTTGGCCGCAATGACCCTTGCCCCTGCGGCAGTGGCAAAAAATTCAAGTTCTGCCACGGCAAATTGGCATAAGAGCTAACGATGACAGTGAACCTACAAGCTCCCAATCCCGCCAACATCTTGGCAGTTCCTGGCGTGCGTCTGGGCATTGCCGAAGCGGGTGTCCGCAAAGTGGGGCGCAAAGACCTGACCGTGATCTTGTTGGATGAAGGCAGTGCCGTGGCCGGCGTGTTCACGCAAAACAGATATTGCGCAGCACCTGTCCAAGTTTGTCGCGATCATTTGAAGCAAGTCACTTCGGCCGTTGATTCGCAAATTCGCGCACTGGTCATCAACACCGGCAACGCGAATGCGGGCACAGGCGCCAAAGGCTTGGCCGACGCGCGCGCTACAGCAGATGCATTGGCGGGTTTGCTCAACATCAAGGCACAACAGGTCTTGCCGTTTTCCACAGGCGTGATCATGGAAAACTTGCCCGTCGATCGCATCGTGGCGGGCATGCCTGCTGCATTGGCCGACGCACAAGCGGCGCATTGGGCCAAAGCAGCCGAAGGCATCATGACCACCGACACGGTGCCCAAGGCCTTCAGCCAGCAAGTGGTCTTGTCTGGACAAACTGTCACCATCACTGGCATCAGCAAAGGTGCGGGCATGATTCGACCCAACATGGCCACCATGCTGGGCTTCTTGGCCACCGATGCCAACATCGATCCTGCGTTGTTGCCGGCCTTGGCCACCGATTTGGCCAACGCATCTTTCAATCGCATCACCATCGATGGCGATACCTCCACCAATGACTCCTTCATGGTGATGGCCACACGCAAAGCCACGCATGCCGTGATCAGCGATTGGCATTCGGCCGACGGCCAAACTTTGCGCGCCGCCTTGTTGTCCGTTGCACAACATTTGGCGCATGCCATCGTGCGCGACGGCGAAGGTGCAACCAAGTTCATCACCATTCGGGTGGAAGGCGGCAAAACTTCTGAAGAGTGCCGTTTGGCGGCTTATGCCATTGCCCATTCACCCTTGGTCAAAACTGCTTTCTTTGCCAGTGACCCCAACCTGGGCCGTATCTTGGCGGCCGTGGGCTATGCGGGCATTCAAGACCTCGATCAAGATTTGATCGGCTTGCATTTAGACGACGTGTGCGTTGTGAAAAATGGTGGGCGCAATCCAGACTACCAAGAGGCCGACGGCCAACGCGTCATGAAACAAAGTGAAATCACCATCCGAGTCCATTTAGGCCGCGGCAACGCTGTTGACACGGTCTGGACATGCGACCTGAGCCACGACTACGTGTCCATCAACGCGGACTACCGTTCATGAGCAACAACATTGAAAAGCTTTTAGAGCGTGCAGTGCTCATGTTAGAGCGCTTGGAGCGCGTCTTGCCGCAACCCCTCGGTCAGCCCGACTGGAACGAAGCCATTGCTTGGCGTTATCGCAAGCGTGCGTCGGGCCATGGTGTGTTGGAAGGCGTTCGCCATGTGTCCGACATGAGTCTGAATGACCTGCAAGAAATTGACGGCCAAAAAGAAAAACTGCAACAAAACACTTTGCAATTCGTGCAGGGCTTGCCTGCCAACAATGTGCTGCTGACAGGTTCGCGTGGCACCGGTAAATCATCGTTGATCAAAGCCTGTTTGAACGCCTATGCGGCGCAAGGCTTGCGCCTCATCGAAGTTGACAAAGACGACCTGACCGATTTGCCCGACATCGTGGATGTGGTGGCCGGCCGTCCCGAAAAGTTCATCATCTTCTGCGACGATTTGAGCTTTGAAGATGGCGAAGGCGGTTACAAGGCTTTGAAGTCCATCCTCGATGGCTCGGTGGCTGCAGCCACTCCCAATGTGTTGATTTACGCCACCAGCAATCGCCGTCATTTGTTGCCCGAGCACATGAAGGACAACCTCACCTACACCCACACCGAAGACGGTGAAGTGCACCCGGGTGAAGTGATCGAAGAAAAGATCTCTTTGTCTGAGCGATTTGGTTTGTGGATCAGCTTCTACCCCTTCTCGCAAGACGAGTACCTCACCATCGTGGCGCAGTGGCTCAAATCGCTGGGCGCCACAGAGGCGGTCATTCAAACGTCTGGCCCTGAGGCCTTGGTCTGGGCATTGGAGCGTGGTTCACGCAGCGGTCGTGTGGCGTATCAGTTTGCGCGCGACTACATGGGCCGCATGGGCCCATCGCCCACTGCCAGCATCCATCGCAGTTTGTGAGCAACACCTTGACCAGCAGCGCCAAGTCTTTGCTGGTGGCCGATGGCCATGTGCAACGCGAAGGCGGTGCCGACCGTGCCACGGTCGATGTGGCGGTGGGCATTCTCATCAATGCGCAAGATCAGTTTTTGCTCACCTCGCGCCCGCCAGGCAAAGTCTACGAGGGCTACTGGGAATTTCCAGGGGGCAAGTTGGAGGCGGGTGAAACCGTCGCGCAAGCCTTGACGCGCGAGCTGCACGAGGAGTTGGGACTCCACATTGGCGATGTGCAGTTGTGGCATCAGCAATGGGTGGACTATCCCCACGCCCTGGTGCGACTGAACTTTTGCAAAGTGCGTCAGTGGCAGGGCGAGCTTGAAATGCGTGAAGGACAGAACTTTGCTTGGCAGTCTTTGCCTGTGCAAGTGGTGCCCGTGTTGCCTGGCACGATACCGGTGTTGGCTTGGCTGGCCGAAGAGCGTGGCTTTGCGGGGGCCACACATTCAAGCTGATTTACTGCAGCTTGGGATCGCCAAAATTTTCTTGATCGGGTGGCGTGTCCTCGGGCACCCGAAAGCTTTCATTGGCCCATGCGCCCAAATCAATGCCTTTGCAACGCTCGCTGCAAAACGGCCGATATGCATTTTGTGAACTGAACAAACTGGGCCCGCCGCAAGTGGGGCAGGGCACGTGGCGTGGCTTGGACAAGGGCTCGCTCATCGGTGTCTCGCAAAAGGGGTAGGAACTGTTTGCGCGGATTAGGCGCAGAGTGTCATTTCGAAGGGGGTGTCTTCTTTGCTGGCCAGCAACTTACCGTCTTCTTGTTGTTGCATGAGGCGAATCACCACCAGCAAACGGTTGCAGCTGATCTCGGGTGTGAGGTTCAGGCTGTCGTCAATGCGCAGTCGCAGCAATTGAAAGTTACGACCTTGCGGCAGATTTTGTTGCAGTTGACCGCCCGTGGCCATGACCTTTTGGGTGCTGCCCGACTCACGCAACATTTTCAGCATGAGCTGAATGGACATGGCCAAAGGCGCAAAGTGTTGTGACCACTCATACAAGTTGGCTTGGCGAGCTGCGGGGGTGTGGTGTTGCCATGCATGGTAGGCCGGCAAATCAAATTCACAGGTGCCACCCGGAATGGCTGTGCGGCTGCGAATGCTGTTGAGGAAGTCACTTTCGCTGAGTGCGCTGCCCATCTTGCCAACCATGCTGTTGAGGGTTTCAAAGCGTTGGTCCAGTTGCTCGATGATGAGGTCGAGTGCTTGCTCGGAAATGGAGGGATTGCCGCGGTAGGCATTGAGCTGTTGTTTGTGCCGCTCAATGTCTTTGAGAATTTCAGATTTGAGTTCAGAGCGTGAAGCCACTTCCATGATTTCAAAAATCGTGGTGAGTGCATAGTGATGGTCCAAAGCCTCGGTACGTTGGCAGAGCTTGTTAAAGCGCGCAAACAAATGTTGCAGGCGCAAATAAGTTCGGATGCGTTCGTTGAGGGGGTATTCGTAAAGTATCACGCTGCGTCTTTCAGTAGCAAGATCATAGCCCGAAGCGGGCCATCATTTCATGCACGGCCGTCTGGAGTTGGTCTAAATCCAGCCCATCGTTGTAGATGACCGCATCGGCACTGGCCAGACGCTGTGCGCGGCTGGCCTGCTGCGCCATGATGGCTTCAATCTCTGGCCGAGCCAGTTGGCTGCGGGCCATCACGCGCTGTATTTGGGTATCGGTTTGGCAATCGACCACACAGACCCAGTCCACTTGGCGCCGCCAGCGCTCACCCGACTCGACCAGCAAAGGCACATCGAATACCAGGCATTTTTTGCCAGCTTCAATGGCGGCTTGCGTTTGGGCTTGCAAAGCTTGCGCAACCAAAGGATGGATGATGGCTTCAAGTTGGCGTTTGGTCTGGGGGTTGGAGAAAACCAAGGCCCGCATGGCGTCTCGGTTCATGGCGCCTTCTGGCGTGATGAGGGTTTCGCCAAATTCAGCCAAGATGGCGGGAATGGCCTGACCACCGGCTTGTGTCAGGGCGCGAGAGATGGCATCGGCGTCCATCACGGCGGCACCTGCTTGCGCCATGAAAGCGGCCACGGTGCTTTTGCCGCTGCCAATGCCCCCCGTGAGCCCCAGTCGAACAGGCTGACGCATCAAAGGCTCACACTCCCATGGAAATTCCTAGAAAGAAACATGCGAATCCAGACAGGGCTAAAAAGGGTCCAAAAGCGAAGTGCCCATTGTCACCCAGTTGCCCCCGCATTTTTTGGATGACCCCAAAAATCAGTCCAGAAACCGAAGCCAGCAAGAGCACAGGCAACAAGCTCCAAATGCCGACCCATGCACCCAGTGCGGCCAACAGCTTGAGGTCGCCTTGGCCCATGCCTTCTTTGCCGCGCCAAGTTGCGAAAGCCCAGCCCACAGCCCACAACATGCCGTAACCCAGCACGGCACCCGAAAGCGCTTGGATGAGGGGCGTGGGGGTGAGTGACATGGCACTGCCAACGAGGCCGACCCACAAGAGGGCCTG
This sequence comes from Comamonadaceae bacterium, assembly GCA_947451995.1. GTDB lineage: Bacteria > Pseudomonadota > Gammaproteobacteria > Burkholderiales > Burkholderiaceae_C > Limnohabitans_A. Next base: position 4,996 of record CANGCI010000120.1, read on the forward strand.
CGTGATGACGTCGGGCAGCAGAAAGGTTTCTGCATCGATCCAGGCCAGTGCCAGCAGGGCTGCCGTGAAAAAGCAAGCCATCAGTGCTTGGACCGTCCAACCAAATTGAAACAAGCACAAGGTGAACAACAGACTGGTGGTGATCTCAATGAGCGGATAGCGCCAAGCAATACGGCCATTGCAATGCCGGCAGCGACCCAAGGAAATCACAAATGACAGCACAGGGATAAGTTCGTACCCATGCAAACGATGCTGACAGAGCGGGCAATGTGACGGCGGTGTGCTGAGGTTGAAGTTGGTTTCTGCAGCCGAAGCTTTAGACGCGTCTGAGGGCCGCTCAGTTGGCATGTGGGTGGACAGATCGTTGCCCAAGATCATGAGCGGCAAGCGGTGAATCAGCACATTCACAAAGCTGCCAATGATGAGTCCCAGCGCGGCAAATACCAGCACTTGCAAGTGACTGACCTGCTCAAAGTGCGGCAACACCCAGCCCATGGCGCCGGGCGGTGCCAGTAAATTGGGCCATTGCGAAGCAGGCATCAAAAGACTTGTCCTAAATTGAAAATGGGCAAATACAAAGCCACCATCATGCCGCCAATGAGCCCACCCAGAAAAACCATGAGCAGGGGTTCTAACAGGGTGGTGAGTTGTGCGATGTGTTGGTTCAAATCGGCCATCAAGAGCTGTGCGGCTTTTTCGAGCATGGTCGCCAGTGAACCCGTTTCTTCTCCGATGGCGCACATTTGGATTAGCACAGGTGGAAACAGTTTTGATTTTGACATGGCGACGTTCAAACCGCTACCCTCTTGAATGTGCTGCATCAATTTTGCAGTATGCGCTTGAAGCATTGCGGACCCTGATGCGGCTGCAGCCGGCTGCAAAGCTTCAGAGATGGGAATGCCTGCTTCCAGCAAGGCCGAAAGTGTCAATGCCCATTTGGCTGCGCGATGGCTTTGCATGAGTGGACCCATGAGTGGCAAAGCGCTTGTGGCCGATTCCCAACCCAACCTCACGGTTAGCGAACGGCGATAACCGCGGTGCAAGCCGATTGCTGCGCAGGTCAACAAAGCCAAGCAAGGCAGTCCCCATTGCGAGATCCAGCGGCTAACTTGGATCAACTGCTGTGTAGCCTGTGGCAATGCAGCGCCCATGCTTTGGAACACCGCTTCAAACAGAGGGACCACCCAAATCAAGATGACGGTTAAAACGCCGCAGGCCACCAGCAAAATGCAGGCAGGGTAAATCAGCGCGTGTTGAACTTTGGCCTTCAATTGCGCATGGGCCTCCAAGGTATTCGCCAAGCGGACCAAGAGCGTGTCCAAAATACCTGCCGACTCACCGGCTTGGAGCAGACTGCAATACAAACTGTTGAAGGTGTGCGGATGTTTTTGAAAAGCGACATGCAAAGCAGAGCCTGCGCTGACATCTTGCTGCAACTGTTGCAAAATTTGCCCCAAGGTTTGCTTTGTTTGGCGCGAACCGACTGCACTTTGTCCTAGTAATTGAAAGGCCTGTACCAATGGAATGCCAGCACTCATCAAGGCCGACCATTGACGGGTGAAGACAGTCAAAGTTTTGGCGGGAATGCAGTGCAAAGAAACGTGTGCGCTAGGCCTTCGCCTTTCTAAGGCGCGTGCCATGGCTTGTGGGGTGCTCATGCCATGCACTCAGTTTGCATCAGCACTTCGGCCATCGATGTGATGCCCATGGCGGCTTGAATTAAACCTGCATGTCGAAGCGAGTGGACGCCTTCTTTGAACGCTTGCGTTGCCAATTGAACATGGCTGCTGTCATTTTCAACGCATTGCCGCAAACTGGGGCTCATGGGCATGACTTCAAACAAGCCAATGCGTCCCCAATAGCCTTTGTGACATTGCGAACAACCCTGCGCACTGAAAAAGACAGGTTCAAACGGCAAGTCTTGAAAGGACGTTTGCAGGCCCAATTCGCGCAGGGCTTGAAGCGAGACATGCATGGGTTTTCGGCAATGCAAACACAAACGCCGAATCAGCCTTTGCGCAGAAATGAGGCTGATGCTGGCAGCCAAGTTGTAGGATGCCACGCCCATGTTTCGAAGTCGAACCAGTGCGCCTGCCGCATCATTGGTGTGCAACGTGGACATGACCAAATGACCTGTTTGTGAAGCCTTGATGGCGATGTCGGCTGTTTCAGGGTCTCTGATTTCGCCAAGCATGATGACGTCGGGATCTTGTCGGAGGAAGGCTTTGAGTGAACTGGCAAAGTTCAGCCCAATTTGTTCTTTGACATTGACTTGGTTGACGCCATTCAGCTGAATTTCGGAGGGGTCTTCGACAGTGGCGATGTTGATTTCGGGCCGATTCAAAAGGTGCAGGCAGGCATAAAGTGATTGCGACTTGCCC
>CANGCI010000121.1 GCA_947451995.1 Comamonadaceae bacterium
CGGGAGCTTCTTTTTTGGAAACGGGCACTGCGCTGACTTTCTTGGCCGGTGCGGCAGCTTTGGCAGCGGGCTTGGCAACAGGCTTGGGCACTGCTTTGACAGGCGTTTTCACGACAGGCTTGGCGATGACTTTGGGTGTTGGTTTGGCGCTTGCTTTGGCTTTGACCGGACTTGCTTTAGGAGCTGCTTTGACCGCTGGTTTCGCCGCTTTGGCTGGGGCCGACTTGGCCACAGGTTTGGCATTGGACTTGGCGGCTGGTTTGACAGCAACTTTTGCAATGGGTTTAACTGATTTGGCTGCGCCAGATTTGACTTGTGCTTTAACGGGCTTCTTCGGCTTTGGAGCGGGCATGATGGACCTCAGGACTGCAAACGAACTTGGAAACAAACGCTGCGTCACAAACTTCTGACGCGAGAGGAAATGCCAACGCTGTCCTGCAGGCAGGTGCAATCATTGGCAAGGTTTTGGGGCAAGATGTTTGGGCGAACATTTGGAGTGCAGTCCTTGCGGTAGGTTGGCCTTCCCGAGGAGGGAGGTGCGCTGTGGCGTTGGCCGGGTCCGGAGGTGCTGCTGTCGCTCTTGCCTGAATTGTGGATTATACCCAAATAGGCTTCGCAGCATCAAGGAATTTGAGCGCCGATCAGGCTTTTTCGCCTTTGATGGAGTTCACGCCAACGCTGATACGCAGCGGGGTCTTCGCCACTTTCAGCCTCTTTGAGGGCCGCCGTTTCTTGGACTTTGAGTTGGTCAATCAGCATCAAGTTGAGCAACATTCGCACTTCTTTGTGGGCCTCCCCGGGTTCAAGCTCGGCTGCAGCACCAGGCTCAACAGGCAAATGCCCCCCCATCAATTTGGCAGCCAAGGGTGCAAAGGCTTGATTTTGAAGTTCCGATTGCAAGGTGCCCCAAGCCAAAGGACCATGGTCATGGAATTGGCTCTCAATCCAGCGCATCAATTCACCGTGCTCGCCGGGTAAATCGCATAGGAGGGCGTGGTCCTCGGCCGATAAAGTGTCCCACAAGGCCATGTTGGTTAAAACAAGGCGGACAGCATGGTCTGCGCGATTGGCCAGTGGCGTTCTGGGACCCAATTGGAGGGTCTGCTCGTTGCCACCAACCAGGCGCCACTTGCCATTGGGATCTTTTTGCCAAGTTTTACCGTCTGGTCGCGCGCGCGAACCTGATTTCTGGAACGTGGTGCTTCGGGTGGCTTCAAATGGTGAGGCCTGTCCTTCAGGGTCGTAGGCAGCGTCTGACGCGAAAGCCTGCGAATCTCGCCCCATGCCTTGGTTGGCAGCAATTTGAGTACTGCCACGGGGTTGGCTTCGGGCTGCCGCAGCTTCGGCTTGCTGCAACCACAGTCCCGCCAACTCAGCGGGATCGAGCTGAATCAATTGGGCCAACTCGGTGAGCAATTGGCGTTTCAAGGCGCCATCGGGCAAGGCGCGCCACAAGGGGCTTGCATTGCTCGAGAGATGAGCTCGACCTTCTGCGGATTGCAAGTCGCAGCCGTCAGAAGCCACTTCAATCAAAAACTTGGACAGTGGCGTGGCTTGTGCAACGCATTGAGAGAAGGCCTCGGAACCTTTTTCTCGAATGAAGCTGTCGGGATCGTGCTCTTGGGGTAGAAATAAAAATTTGATGCTGCGCACATCGGTGGCATAACCCAAGGCACCGTCCAGTGCTTTTCTAGCGGCGCGTCGACCTGCGTTGTCGCCATCAAAACTGAACACCACTGAATCGGTGAATCGGAAAAGTTTTTGCACGTGGTCTGGCGTGCATGCAGTGCCTAAAGTGGCCACAGCATTTGGAAATCCCCACTGTGCAAGCGCCACAACGTCCATGTAACCTTCAGTCACCAGCACATAGCCAGCACTGTGGATGCTATCTCTGGCTTCAAACAGGCCATACAGTTCACGACCTTTGTGGAACACGGGCGTTTCGGGCGAGTTCAGGTATTTGGGGGTGCCATCGCCCATGACCCGTCCGCCAAAGCCAATGCATTCGCCTTTGATGTTGCGAATGGGGAACATCACCCGATCTCTAAAGCGGTCGTATCGCTTGTCGTCGTCCTCGTTCACAATCACCAGGCCGCTTTCGACCAACAAAGGGTCGTCGTAATTGGGGAACACACTGGCCAAACTGCGCCAACCCTCTGGCGCATAGCCCAAGCCAAAGCGTTTGGCAATTTGCCCGGACAAGCCGCGCCCCTTGAGGTAAGCAACGGCCTTGGGCGCTGACTTCAAATGCTGGCGATACGATTCCCCAGCTTTTTCGAGCATGTCGGTCAGCGAGTTTTGTTTTTGTTTTTGCTCGGCCGCTTTGGCGCGGTCTTGGGGGGACAGATCATCTTCTGGCACCGTCATGCCAGTTTGCTGCGCCAAGTCTTTGACCGCTTCAATGAAGGTCATGCCCGCGTGGTCCATGAGAAAGCCAAGGGCATTGCCATTTTTGCCACAGCCAAAGCAGTGAAAAAATTGCTTGGTCGGACTGACCGTGAAACTGGGTGATTTCTCGCCATGAAACGGGCACAAGCCCATGAAGTTGGCGCCACCTTTTTTGAGCTGGACATAGCGGCCCACCACCTCCACGACGTCCACGCGTGAAAGCAGTTCTTGAATAAATGATTGAGGAATGGCCACGGGTCTATTTTCACCCAATAAGGGGGGTCCTTGGGCACAAAAAAGCCCTGCTCAGCAGGGCTTGTTTTGAAGTGCCAGAAAAATCAGGCAGCTTTCTTTTTGCTTTTGGATTTTTTCTTTTTGGCAGCCTTTTTGGCGGCTTTAGGCGCTTCTGCGGCTGGCTTGGCTGCTGGTGTGGCAGCAGGGGCTGCTGCGGGGGCAGGCGCTGGTGCTGCAGCAGGCGCTGCAGGAACGACGGGTGCAGTAGGTGCAGCAGTTTGTGCCACAGAGGCCAAGGCCATGGTGCTCAAGACACCTGCAACGATGAGTTTGTACATGGAACTTCCTTCAATAAAACAAAACAAGATGAGGATACAACGAATCACAGGGGGTTAAGGATGACTTCAGTCAATATTGAAGGCATGAACCTGATATTGGCCCGTTTTTTGATCCGCAAAATAATGCTTCAGTGTTTCCTGGACTGTGCGAAAAGCCAAGTCATCCCAAGGAATTTCAGACTCTAAAAACATACGGGTCTCTTGCGTTTCAAAACCAGGGTTGAATTCTTCGTTGAGCAACTCGGCCAGATAGTAAAGATGGACCTGACCGACGCGTGGGACACTCATGACCGTGATCAATGGCCCCATGGTGAAATTGGCACCCGCTTCTTCAGTCGTCTCCCTTGCGGCGCCTTCGGAGGTGCTTTCGCCAAGCTCCATGAAGCCTGCGGGCAATGTCCATTTGCCTTTGCGCGGCTCGATGTTGCGTTTGCAAAGAAGGACGCGATTGCCCAGATAAGGAACTGTGCCAACGACGTTGAGTGGGTTTTCGTAATGAACCAAGTTGCACGCCGTGCAAACAGCACGCTCTTTGGTGTCGCCATCATCGGGGAGTCGATACAAAACTGCCGAACCACAGGCTCGGCAGTGTTTGATCAATTGGCGTTGGAAGCTCAAGCTTTTTTCGCTGGTGCTTTGGACGCAGGCGCTTTGCTGTGCTTTTCGATCAGCGCGCGGGCTGTGTCCAGCAATTTGCGACCGTCGTAGCCACGCTTGTTCATGTCTTCAACCCATTCCACTTCCAGGGTGCGTGACTTGCGTCGGAATTCTTGGGCTTCTTCAGGACTGACGGTGAAAATGGCATTGTTGCGATCGCTTGCGGCTTTGCGGCCAGGTACGTCGCCTTCTTGTTGGACTTTGCCAAGCCAAGCAGATGTTTCCATACCGCTGTTGTTGTCAATGATTTTCTTCAAATCAGGTGGCAGAGCGTTGTACTTGGCTTTGTTCATGGCCATGACAAATGTGGTGGTGTAGAGACTGCCACCCGCTGGGTCAAATTCTGCGTGGTATTTGGTCAGTTCGTGCACCTTCACTGAGGGCACCACTTCCCATGGAATGACCGCACCATTGATGGTGCCCTTGGACAACGCATCGGGGATGCCAGGCAAAGGCATGCCAACAGGAATGGCGCCCAAGGTGCCCATGAGTTTGGTGACTTGACGGGTTGGCGCGCGCATTTTCAGACCCTTCATGTCTGCGACGCTTTTCACAGGTTTGTCTGCTGTGTGAATGACGCCGGGACCATGGACTTGTAATGCAATGACCTGTGTGTCTTTGAATTCATCGGGGGCCATGGTTTGAACATATTCCCAATAGGCTTTGGAGGTGGCTTCAGCATTGGTCATCATGAACGGAAGTTCAAAGACTTCAACGCGTGGGAAGCGGCCAGCTGTGTTGCCTGGCAAGGTCCAAATGATGTCGACAACACCATCGCGTGCTTGGTCATACAACTGCACAGGTGTGCCACCCAATTGCATGGCAGGATAGGCTTCAAATTTGATGCGGCCACCAGATTCTTTTTCAACCTTGTTCATCCATGCTTTGTGCATGTTGAGCCACACGTTGGACTGTGGTGCCATGAAGGTGTGAAATTTGAGGGTCACGGTTTGCTGAGCAAAACCTGTGAGTGCTGGGGCAGCCAGCGCAGCGGCGGCGCCAGATTTCAAAAGTGAGCGACGTTGAATCATGTGTGTCTCCAAGTATTGATGGACTGAATGTTAACGGATCAAGGCCTTATAAACCGATTTCAAATCAAGCGACGTATTGAATCAACCACAGGGAAATCCCGGGGAAGAAAAGCAACAAAGTGGTTCGGATGGTGTCGCTGATGAGGAAGGGCATGACACCCTTGTAGCTTTCAGAGATAGGCACATCCTTGGCCATGCTGTTGACCACATAGACATTCAGGCCGACTGGCGGCGCCAGCATGCCAAAGCCAACGGTCATCAAGACCATGATGCCAAACCAAATGGCTGTGGGTTCTTTGGCCATGCCAAAGTCAAGGCCCATGATCATGGGGAAGAAAATGGGAATGGTCAGCAAAATCATGCTGAGCTCGTCCATGACCGCTCCCAAAACCACGTAAAACAGCAAGATGGCCGTGACCACCATCAAAGGAGACAGACCCCAGCCGCCCACCACTTCTGCCAATTGGTTAGGCACTTGCGTGAGCGCCAAGGAAGAGTTCATGACATCCGCGCCGATGAAGATCATGAAAATCATGGCTGAGCTTTCAGCGGTGGCATAAAAACAAGTTTTGAATTTAGCCCAATTGATTTCGCGCTTCAGCAGTGCGGCCACAAAGGTGGACGCTGCACCCACGCCAGCACCTTCGGTGGGTGTGAAAAAGCCACCGTAAATGCCACCAAACACAATGATGAAAACGGCTGCGATGGGAGCAATGCCGCCCAATGCAGCAAGCGAGAAGCGCTCAATGTTGTCATCGACTTCTGGCGCTTGGCCAGGCACCATTCGCACATAGATGGCGATGGCAATCATGTAGCCCACCATGGCAATGATGCCGGGGATCATTGCTGCAGCAAACAGCTTGGCAATGTTTTGTTCCGTCAAAATGGCATAGATGACCAAGGGCACAGAAGGCGGAATCAAAATGCCCAAGGTGCCACCCGCAGCCAAGGTACCGGTTGAGAGTCGGCCGGAATAACCATGTCGCTTCATCTCGGGCAATGCCACACCGGTGATGGTGGCAGCCGTCGCCACGGATGAGCCGCAGATCGAGCCAAAGGCTGCGCTGGCCAGCACGGCTGCCATGGCCAAGCCGCCTTTGAAGCGTCCCATCACACTGGCCGCAAACTGAAACAAAGCTTTGCTAATGCCACCTTGCGTCGCAAAGTGACCCATCAAGATGAACAAGGGAATGACGGACAAGTCATAGCTGGCAAAACGCGCAAACGCCAAGTTGTTGAGGAAGCTGGAATAAGGCCCCCATCCGGTTTGCATCAAATAGCCTAGGGTACCTGCTGCAAACATGGCGACTGCAATGGGGACGCGAACGGCCATGAGCACCAACATGGCGCCGAAGATGATCAAGCAAAGGGTAAGGGCGCTCATGCGGAGGCTCCTTCACTGACCACAAATTTCTCGCCCATGATGGCTTGTGCCAAAGCAATCACGCCGCTCAAGACCAAGGGTGGCGTCATAGCTGCATAAACAATCCATTCTGGAAAGCCCAACATCATGGAGCCCGACTGTGAAATCCAAGCATTCATGCCGCCAAGATAGGTGCGCCACGCCAGAAGTCCAAAGGCCATGGCCATGAACAATGCCCCCAACCGGTCCAGTTGCACGATGGTGGCCTCACTGGCTTTGGCCGTAAAGAAGTCCACAATGATGTTGGCCTTTTTCAATTGGCACAAGGGCATGAACAACGCAATGGCTGCGCCTGTGGCAACGCCTGTTAATTCAAAGTCTCCCACAATCGTGTCGCCGGTGGTGTTTCGACCAATCAGGCTGTAGCAGGTCATGAGGGTGATGAAGGTGAGCAAGATGCCAGACAGCACACTGCACAGCTTGGCCAATAGTTCGAGTATTTTCATGAGAGTTCCGGCACACGAGGCCATCAGCCTCGTGGTTTCCATTCAATGATTATTGGGCAGGATCGATCTTGACTGTCAAAGAGCCTAAGCCAGCCACTTGACCCACCAATGTATCGCCCGCAACAACGGCTGCAACGCCTTCAGGGGTGCCCGTGTAAATCAGGTCGCCAGGTTGCAATTCCCAAGCAGCAGACAAGTGCTCAATGGTTTCTGCCACATTCCAAATCAGCTTGGCAACGCTGCTGGTTTGACGAACTTGACCGTTCACCAACAGATCGAGCGGCGCATTGTTCACATCACCGGCCTTGTCTTTGGGTGTGATGGGGCCAATGGGCGCAGAGTGATCAAAGGCTTTGCCGATGCACCAAGGACGGCCCTGTTTCTTCATGTCGTTTTGCAAATCGCGGCGTGTCATGTCAAGGCCAACCGCGTAGCCATAAATGTGCTTGTCTGCGTCTGCGGCTTTGATGTTCTTGCCGCCAATGCCAATCGCCACAACCAGTTCAATTTCGTGGTGCAGGTTTTGGGTGATGCTGGGGTAGGGCATGTGACCTGTTTCACCTGCGTTGACAACCACCAATGAGTCGTTTGGCTTGAGAAAGAAAAAAGGCGGCTCACGGCCTGTGAAACCCATCTCTTTGGCATGCTCTTCGTAATTGCGGCCCACGCAATAAATGCGGTGCACAGGAAAGCGCTCAGGTTGTCCCAATACAGGGACAGAGGGAATTTCAGAAGGGGCAAAAACGAAGCTCATGGGAACCTTTCAGATCAGGAGTTTTCAGTCGAAATAAAGTGTCTTTTCGTAAGTATACTTATTAAAGA
>CANGCI010000122.1 GCA_947451995.1 Comamonadaceae bacterium
ATGCTGGATTTTTTACTGGCTGTTTTGCTGCCTTTGGAGCTGGCCGTGGTGGGCACCAAAATGGCAATCGATTGACCTGGCTTGAGCGCAACTGGCATCTTCAGTTTATTCCATGCCGCAATGTTGGTGGGTGTCACATCGTGTCTTGCAGCCAAGGTGGCCAAGGTATCGCCTTTCAATGCGGTCACCATGATGCGGCGCAGGACCACTTCGGGGGCAAATGAAATTTGCGCGTTGTCAGCCAAATGCTCCGTGACGTCATTGTCCAAGTTGCCTTGTCGTGTCACCAGCAAGGTGGAGCCTTGCTTGATTTGCATGCCATTGGGTATGGGGTTGATGCTTCTCAATTCTGATTCGGACATGTTGACCAATTTACCGACTTCCGCAATCTTCATGGTCTTGGGGACCGGCCATGCTGTCCAACTGGCGAGGGGCTTGTTGGCATGCTCTTCAAGGCGACTTAGAAATTTGTCAGCATTGTCCCAAGGCAATAAGATTTCGGGCGTGCCTGCGGCCAAGATCACGGGTCTGCTCATGGACGGATTGAGCGCTTTGAAGTCATCCAAACTGATGCCTGCAAAATTGGCCGCCAGTTTCACATCAATGTCACGTGTGATGCTGACAGATCGAAAGTAGGGGTGATTTTGAATCAGGGGCAAGCGCGCGTTGAAACTTTGTGGTTGCGCGATGATGTTCTTGACGGCTTGTAACTTGGGCACGTAGTAGCGTGTTTCGGTGGGCATGTTCAAGTCAGAATAGGTCAGGCCCAAACCGGCGGCTTTGTTTTTGGCCAATGCACGGCTAACGCTACCTTCGCCCCAGTTGTAGGCGGCCAGCGCCAAATGCCAATCGCCAAACATGCCATACAACTTTTGCAAGTAGTCCAAGGCTGCACGTGTGGACTCAACCACACCGCGGCGTTCATCCCGGAACATGTTCTGTTTCAAATCAAAGTATTTGCCTGTGGCGGGCATGAACTGCCACATGCCTGCTGCCTTGGCGGACGACACGGCCTCGGGGTTGAACGCAGACTCAATGAAAGGCAGCAAGGCCAATTCAGTCGGCATGTTGCGCCGCTCTAATTCTTCAACAATGTGAAACAGGTATTTGCGTGAGCGCTCTGTCATGCGCACCATGTAATCGGGTCTTGCGGCGTACCACTCTTCACGATCTTTGACCAAATCATTTTCCAGATCTGGCATGGCAAAGCCTTGGCGAATGCGCACCCAAATGTCTGCTGGGGGTTCCGAGCTGACTTCTATCTTTTGTTTGGCCTTGACAGGCCTTGCAGCTGAAGTGGGTTGTACAGGCTGCGATGTTTCAGGGCTAGTTTCGGTGGCAGCCGTTTTGGCATCGGATGCTTTATCTAAGTTCGCACAACCGACCAGTGCCAAACTGAAGCATGCAAATGCCAAGCTTTGAATCAAAGCACGCAAAAAGTGAGTTGTCATTTGAAATCGTTTTTCCAAGAACGCAAGTTGGCGAAAATCTCGACGTCTTGGTGGGCTGTTTGGGGTGCAAAACCCTTGACTGCTTGAATGACAGTGCTTTGGCGGCTTCGCAAAAAGGGATTGATCTGCAGCTCAGTGGCCAGTTGGGCAGGAAGGGTTGGCAAGTTCTCTGACCGCAATTGCTGACACTGTTGCACATAGGCTTGGAGCGCCAAATTGTCAGGCTCAACGGCCAGCGCAAATTTCAAATTGCTCAGGGTGTATTCGTGGGCACAGCAAACGCGGGTGTTGCCAGGCAGGGCCGCCAAGGTGTCCATGGCCTTGAGCATTTGAGTGGGCGTGCCTTCAAAAATTCGGCCGCAACCACCCGAAAACAGAGTGTCGCCGCAGAACAAAATGGGCTCTTGTGTGCTGGGCTGTGACCAATAGGCGATGTGACCTGCCGTGTGACCTGGTACATCCAGAGTTTGGAAAACCAAGTCGCCCCAACGTACAAGATCGCCTTGTTTCAAAGGCTGATATTCAAAGGGCAAAGATTCGGATGCGGGGCCGTAAACTTTGGCACCATATTGTTGTTGCAAGCTGGCGACGCCACCGGTGTGATCGCCATGGTGATGCGTGACTAAAATGCAATCAAGTTGGTGTTGGTTTTCGGCGAGCCAGCGTGTTACAGGCTCTGCCTGGCCAGGATCGACCACCAAAGCGCGGCCTTGGTGTTGGATCAACCAAATGTAGTTATCAGAGAATGCGGGCAGTGGAATCAGGTTCATGAATCATCCTATTATAGAAAGCAGCTCAATGACGCAAGCTTGGCGTGATTGGTTGAGTTCGCCCGCAGGTGCCTACTTACTCGATTGGGAGCAAGCTCAAATCGATGAGGTGGTGGTCGACATTTTTGGCTACCATGCACTGCAATTGGGCATGCCCGAGTTGAAGGGCTTGCGCGCCAATCGCATGCCGAACCAGTGGCTGGCATCACCAGAGCCTGATTCAGTGTTGCCCAGCCAAACCTTGAATTTTGCAGCGCACAGTGTGGCCTTGCCATTTCAAGCAGACAGTTTGGATTTGCTGGTCATGCCCCACAGTTTGGAGCTCAGTCTGGATGCACATGCCAGCCTGCGTGAAGCGCATCGTGTTTTGATGCCTGAGGGGCATTTGGTCATCACTGGCTTGAATCCCACCAGCCTTTGGGGCTGGCGTCACAAGCGATCGCAGTGGTATCAAAAGTGGGGTTATCGAGGCCTCATTGCGCCCCCTTGCGACGAAATGATTGCTTATTGGCGACTCAAAGACTGGCTGCGTTTGTTGGGCTTTGAGGTGAAACTGAGCCGATTTGGCTGTTGGCGTCCCGCCATGGACAAGGCCAAATGGCTGCAACGATGGTCTTGGATGGACCGTTTGGGAGCGCAGTGGTGGCCCATATTGGGTGGCGCTTATGTGCTGGTTGCCGTGAAAAAAGTTCACGGTGGCCGCATCCTGGGTGCCACTTGGAAAAAACGTCGCCCTCAAACCAAAGCGGCCGTGGGCATCGCCCAAAGACAGACCCAGCCCAATGAGCCGAACGGCCTTCAAAGAAAGAATGAATGTGAATCACGTTGAAATACACACGGATGGTGCTTGCAAGGGCAACCCTGGGCCTGGCGGGTGGGGTGCTTTGATGCGCTCGGGTGAGAACGTCCGGGAGATTTTTGGGGGAGAGCTGGACACCACCAACAACCGCATGGAACTGACCGCTGTCATTGAGGCTTTCTTGGCTTTAAAGCGACCTTGTAAGGTCACCCTCTATTTAGACAGCGAGTACGTGCGCAAAGGTATCACTGAATGGATTCACGGTTGGAAGGCCAAAGGCTGGAGGACAGCCGCCAAGCAGCCCGTTAAAAATGCCGATCTATGGCAAAAATTGGATGCTTTAGTGATCAATTCCGGTCACCAAATTGAATGGCGCTGGGTCAAGGGTCATGCGGGTGACCCTGGCAATGAGCGCGCCGATGCACTGGCCAACATGGGTGTTGAGCAAGCTTTAGGTCGTTGAGTTAGGACATTCAGAGCTTCCAAGCATCTGCCTTCATGTAAAGCCGGCGTAAAGGATTGTTTGTCCTAGCCGCGCTGGAGGTTTTTTCCGATGCCAAAACCCCACAACAACTGTTACATTTCAGAACTGTTTTGGGTCTTGTTCGGAAACGTTGATGTCTTTCAAAAAACCATATCTCGCGATTGCTTTGGTCGGCGTCGCAGCCGCTTCTGGTGCTGCCTGGTGGCTGCAAAATAAACCGAACGCCCCTGCCGCTGAAACAGCCGCAGTCGCTGCCAATCCTACAGCGCCCAATGCTGCTGGTGGCGGTGCGCCGGGTGGACCTGCCAAACCCACAGCCGTGGAAGTTGCCAAAGTCGAACAAGCCAAAATTGTGGACGAGACTCAATCTGTGGGCAGTCTGCGTTCGAACCAAGGCGTTGTTCTGCGCCCTGAAGTGGGTGGACGCGTCAGCCAAGTTTTGTTCAAAGATGGTCAGCGTGTCAAAAAGGGCCAAGTCTTGGTTCAGTTTGATGACCAATTGCCTGCGGCACAAGTGATGCAGGCCAAGGCCGAATTGTCCATTGCGCAAGCCAACCACACACGCAACATAGAGTTGGTGTCGCAGAACTTCATCAGCAAGCGTTCGTTGGACGAAAGCGAAGCCGCACTGCAAGTGGCCCAAGCCAAATTGGCTTTAGCCCAAGCCACGCTTCAGCGTTTGAAAATTGTTGCACCATTTGATGGCGTGGCAGGCTTGCGTCAAATCAACGTGGGTGACTATTTGAAAGATGGCGCTGACATGGTCAACGTGGAAGACATCGATGCGGTGTTGCTCGACTTCCGTTTGGCTGAACGCTTTCAAACCAAAGTCAAACCGGGTCAGAAAGCACAAGTTAGTTTTGATGCTTTGCCTGGCCGTAAATTCACCGCCATCATTCAAGCCATTGATCCTTTGATCGATGCGAATGGTCGTTCAGTGGGCATTCGCGGTTGCATTGACAACCGCCAGATGCAGTTGCGACCCGGTATGTTTGCACGCGTGAATGCGGTTTTCGGCGAACGGGCAGAAGCTTTGGTCTTGCCAGAAGAGGCAATCGTGCCTCAAGGTGGCCGTGCCACGGTGATCAGGGTTGTGCCTGGCGCCAACAAAGATGAGCTGATCTCGGAGCGTGTCACGGTCAAGATTGGCTTGCGCCAACCTGGCAAAGTGGAAATTCTGGAAGGCTTGGCATTGGGTGACACCGTTGTGGTTGCCGGTCAACAGCGTTTGCAAAAAGACGGCACATTGGTGCGAGTTGTGGACATGTCCAAAGGGCAAGCCGGTGGTGCAGCGGGTGGTGCTGCAGTTGGTGCTGCGGGTGCCAATGGCGCGCCAGGTGCTGGCGGTGCTGCATCTGCAGGTCCTGCCGCAGGGGGTGGCAAGTCATCTGACGCTGCCCCAGCCAAAGAAGCCGGCAAAGGCAAGATGCCTTCCGTGACCGGTGAAAACCCATGCTTAAGAGGTCTGAATGCAACTCGCTGAAACCTCTATTCGCAGACCGGTCTTTGCGACCGTTTTGTCGCTGCTGATTCTGTTGATTGGCGCGGTCAGTTTCAATCGTCTGTCTCTCCGTGAATATCCAAAGATCGACGAGCCTACCGTCACCGTCAGTGTGAAGTATCCAGGTGCTTCGGCTGAGGTGATTGAATCGCAAGTAACCAAGCCTTTGGAAGACTCCATTGCGGGCATTGATGCGGTTGATGTGATCACGTCCATCAGCCGTGCAGACCAGTCTCAAATCACGGTTCGCTTTCGTTTAGAGAAAGATGCTGACACGGCAGCAGCGGAGGTGCGCGATCGCACGTCGCGCATTCGTGGCCGTTTGCCTCAAGCCATTGAAGAGCCCGTCATTGCCAAAGTGGAGGCGGATGCTTTCCCAGTGATTTGGCTGGCCTTTTCCAGTGACACCCTGTCACCCCTGCAAATCAATGACTTGATCAACCGTGTGGTCAAACCGCGATTGCAAACGGTCACGGGTGTGGCTGACGTACGCATTTATGGTGAACGCAAATACGCCATGCGTGTTTGGCTGGACGCCGAACGCATGGCGGCCTATCGCTTAACACCGCAAGATGTGGAAGACGCCATTCGCCGTAGCAACTTAGAGTTACCTGCCGGACGGATTGAATCTCAGCAGCGTGAGTTCAGTGTCACCTCGCAAACCGACCTGATCAAAGCCGGTCAGTTTGGCGACATCACCATTCGCAACATCAATGGCTTCCCGATCAAAATTCGCGATGTGGCCAAAGTGGAAGAGGGCGCAGCCGACGATCGCAGCCGTGTGCGTCTGAATGGCAAAGCCTCTATTTCGGCTGGCGTGATTCGTCAGGCAACGGCCAATCCGTTGGAATTGTCCAAGGGTGTGCGCGACATGATGCCGCGCTTGCAACAAGATTTGCCAGGCGATGTGACCATCGATGTGGCCAATGATAACTCGGTGTTCATCGACAAGTCGATCAAGAGCGTGTTCCAAACCATTTTGGAAGCGGTCATTTTGGTGGCCCTGGTGATCTTCGTCTTCCTGCGCACACTTCGTGCGTCCATCATCCCCATCATCACCATTCCAGTCAGTTTGATTGGTACCTTTGCCATGATGGCCTTGGCAGGCTTCACCATCAACACCCTGACCTTGTTGGCCTTGGTGCTGGCCATTGGCCTGGTGGTGGACGATGCCATTGTGATGCTGGAGAATATTTTCCGGCACATTGAGGAAGGTTTGGACCCCTTCTCGGCAGCGATCAAAGGCGCCAAAGAAATTGGCTTCGCCATTGTGGCCATGTCATTGACCTTGGCTGCAGTGTTTGCCCCCTTGGCGTTCACACCAGGCCGCACAGGCAAGTTGTTCAGTGAATTTGCCTTGGCCTTGGCGGGCGCTGTATTGGTCTCTGGTTTTGTGGCCCTAACCTTGTCGCCCATGATGAGTTCTTTGCTCTTGCGCCACAACCCCAATCCCAACCGCTTTGACGTGTTCATGGAAAAAATCCTGACAGGTTTGTCAAACGGCTACGAAAAATTGCTCACCTTGGTGTTGAAAAAAGCACGTTGGTTGGTGGTTTTGGTGATGGCGTCGTGCGGTGTTGGCATTGTGTTGGTTTACCCCACCATGAAACAAGAACTGTCACCTTTGGAAGATCGCGGCACCATTTTGGCCACGGTCACTGCACCCGATGGCTCGACGTTGGACTACACAGACAAATATGCCAAGTCGCTCGAGAAAATTGGCAGTGCCTATCCAGAGTTTGATCGTATTTTTGCCAACTTGGGCAATCCAACGGTGGCACAGGGCAGCGTCATTTACCGCGCTGTCGATTGGGATGAACGCAAACGCACAACGCTTGAAATTGCCCGTGAAATGCAAGGCAAGTTCAATGGCATTGCAGGCATCAATGCCTTCCCCATCACGCCGCCTTCTTTGGGGCAAGGCTTCCGTGAGCGTCCTGTCAACTTTGTGATTCAAACATCAGACAGTTATCAAAATCTGAACGCAGTCACGCGCCAAATGCTGGACGCCATTGCTAAAAATCCTGGGTTCATTGCGCCTGATGTGGATTTGCGCTTGAACAAGCCAGAACTTCGCATTGATGTTGACCGTGTCAAAGCAACAGAGTTGGGTGTCAGTGTGGATGTGGTGGCGCGGGCCATCGAAACCATGTTGGGCGGGCGTGCTGTCACGCGTTACAAGCGTGATGCAGAGCAATACGACGTGATTGTGCAAACCCAAGCCAGTGGCCGCAATGCGCCAGATGACATCGATAACATTTATGTCCGCGGACGCAATGATTCCGTCATTCCTTTGTC
>CANGCI010000123.1 GCA_947451995.1 Comamonadaceae bacterium
TCTGGACAAGGTCGCCATGGCGGTTTCTTGCTCAACAACGAACTGACCGACTTCAGTTTTACACCCACCGATGCACAGGGCCTGCCCATTGCCAACCGCGTGGAAGGTGGCAAGCGTCCGCGCTCTTCTATGTCGCCTACGTTGGTGTTTGAAAAGGACTCAGGCAAACTGAAAATGACCGGTGGCAGTCCAGGCGGCGCCGTGATCATTCACTACACCGGCAAGCTGTTGATCGGCACTTTGCAATGGGGCTTGAACACCCAGCAAGCCATCAGCTTGCCCAACTTCAGTTCATTGAACGGCCCCACCATTTTGGAAGAGAAACGTTTTCCAGAAAGCACGATCAAGGCGCTGCAGGGCAAAGGGCATGACGTGCGTGAAACGCCCTTGCCCAGTGGCCTTCAAGCGATTGAAGTAACGCCAACAGGCTTCTTTGGCGGCGCTGACCCAAGACGCGAAGGCGTTGTCATGGGACCCAAGCCCTGATCAATACGCTTGGCCCAACTGACCCAAAATGGCTGGGTTTTCCAAGGTGCTGATGTCTTGCGTGATTTCTTCGCCTTTGGCCAAGCTGCGCAGCAAACGGCGCATGATTTTGCCGGAGCGTGTCTTGGGCAAGTTCTCGCCAAAACGAATGTCTTTGGGCTTGGCAATCGGGCCAATTTCCTTGGCGATGTGATCGCGCAATTGTTTGGCGATGGCCTTGCCTTCGTCGCCTGTTGGCAAGGGGCGCTTGAGAACCACAAACGCGCAGATGGCTTCGCCTGTGGTGTCATCCGGACGTCCCACCACAGCGGCTTCGGCCACCAACTCGGTGCAGCTCACCAAAGCAGATTCAATTTCCATGGTGCCCATGCGGTGACCCGACACGTTCAACACATCGTCGATGCGACCGGTGATGGTGAAGTAGCCTGATTCGGCATCACGAATGGCACCGTCGCCGGCCAAGTAGTACTTGCCTTTGAAGTCATCGGGGTAGTAGCTCTTCACGAATCGATCGGGGTCACCCCAGATGGTGCGAATCATGGAGGGCCAGGGGCGCTTGACCACCAAGATGCCGCCTTGGCCATTGGGCATGTCTTTGCCCGTTTCGTCCACGATGGCGGCTTGAATGCCTGGGAAAGGCAGTGTGCAGGAACCGGGCACCATGGGTGTCACACCAGGCAATGGCGTGATCATGTGACCACCGGTTTCGGTTTGCCAGAAGGTGTCGACGATGGGGCAACGACCGCCACCCACGTGCTGGTGATACCACTCCCACGCTGCGGGGTTGATCGGCTCGCCCACAGAACCGAGCAAACGCAAGCTACTGAGGTTGTAGCTCTTTGGATGCACAGCATCGTTGGCTTCAGCGGCTTTGATGAGCGAACGAATGGCCGTAGGGGCTGTGTAGAAAATGGAAACCTTGTGGTCTTGGATCATTTTCCAGAAACGACCTGCGTCTGGGTAGGTAGGCACACCTTCAAACACAATTTCAGTGCCGCCCAAAGCCAAGGGACCGTAGGTGATGTAAGTGTGGCCCGTGACCCAACCGATGTCGGCCGTGCACCAGAACACATCGTCTTGCTTCAAATCGAAAGTCCATTTGGTGGTGAGCGCTGCGTGCAGCAAGTAGCCACCCGTAGAGTGCTGAACGCCTTTAGGTTTACCCGTTGAGCCAGAGGTGTACAACAAGAACAAAGGATGCTCTGCACTCACCCATTCTGGCTCGCAAGTTGTTGCTTGCTTGGCGATCAAGTCGTGCATCCAAGTGTCGCGACCCGCTGTCATGGCCACATCAGCACCGCTTCGCTTGACGACCAGGACATTCTTGATGCTGTCGCAACCGCCCAAGGACAAGGCTTCGTCGACAATGGATTTGAGGGGCAACTGCTTGCCGCCGCGAATTTGGTGGTCGGCAGTAATCACGGCTTTGGCGCCGGTGTCTTCAATGCGATCGCGCAAGGACTGCGCGGAGAAACCACCAAACACCACAGAGTGTGTCGCGCCAATGCGTGCACAGGCTTGCATGGCTGCTACGCCGTCGATGGACATGGAAATGTAGATGACAACGCGGTCACCCTTTTGGATGCCAATGGACTTGAGGCCGTTGGCAATTTGGCAAGTTTTGGCCAACAATTCGCTGTAAGTGATGCGCGTGACTTCGCCGCCGTCGGCTTCAAAAATAAGGGCAGTTTTGTTGCCCAGGCCTTTTTCAATGTTGCGGTCCAAGCAGTTGTAGGAGGCGTTCAATGTGCCATCTTCAAACCACTTGAAGAATGGCGCCTTGGATTCGTCCAGAACTTTGGTGAAAGGCGTTTTCCAAGTAATGAATTCCTTGGCCAAACGAGCCCAGTAGCCTTCGTAGTCGGCTTCAGCCTCTTTGCACAGGGCGAGGTAGGCTGGCATGCCTGAAATGTTGGCATTCTTGACGAAGTCAGCACTGGGTTGGTAAACGGTGGCGCTCATTCTGTGTCTCCTAGGGGAACTTGTTCGAAATAATCCCCATGAATGTCGGTCTTGGCTCTTACATACCCCTGACTGACACCATTCTTTCAAGGGTCTGGTCACGGATGACGCTTAGGAGCAGGATCGCCCCTTAAAATCCGGAATTACCCTCAATGAACAACACCATGGCCGACAACCCCAAACTCAACCCTGCAGCCAAGCCCCTTCGCCCTCTGCCCAAGTTGATCTTCGCCAGTCGTTGGTTACAACTGCCTTTGTACCTTGGCCTGATTGCAGCCCAAGCTGTTTACGCCTTTCACTTTTGGGTTGAGCTGGTTCACTTGCTGGAGGCCGCCTTTGGCAGTCAAACCGCACTGGATGCCCTGATTTCAAGCATCGGCTACAAAGCCGACGCACCCGTGACCCACCTCAATGAAACCGTCATCATGTTGGTGGTTTTGGCCCTGATTGACGTGGTCATGATTTCCAATTTGCTCATCATGGTGATTGTGGGCGGCTATGAAACCTTTGTATCCCGCATGAATTTAGAGGGTCACCCCGACCAGCCTGAATGGTTGGACCATGTGAACGCCTCCGTTTTGAAAGTTAAATTGGGCACCGCCATCATTGGCATCAGCTCCATTCATTTGCTCAAAACCTTCATCAATGCGGCCAACTACAGCGAAAAAGTTTTGATGTGGCAAACCATCATTCACATCACCTTTTTGCTCAGCGCCATCGCCATTGCGTACACCGACAAACTGATGTCGCACCATGACAAAGTTGAAACGCATTGACTCGGCAAAGTCAATTTGCCAAGACCCCTTATCCAATTCAAATAGACCTCGTGAAAGACTGACATGACGACTTTGATCAAACAAGAAGACCTGGTTGAATCCGTTGCAGCAGCCCTGCAATACATCAGCTACTACCACCCTGCCGATTTCATTTCACATTTGGCCAGTGCCTATCACCGCGAGCAAAGCCCTGCAGCCAAAGACGCGATTGCGCAAATTTTGACCAACAGCAAAATGAGCGCCATTGGTCACCGCCCGATTTGCCAAGACACCGGCATCGTCAATGTGTTTTTAAAAATCGGCATGGACATCAAGTTTGATAACTTCACAGGCAGCCTGGAAGACGCCATCAACGAAGGTGTCCGACGCGGTTACAACTATGCAGACAACATGCTGCGCGCGTCTGTCGTCGCCGACCCCGAATTTGCCCGTAAGAACACGCAAGACAACTCCCCCGCTGTCATCTTCACGCAAATTGTTCCAGGCAACAAATTGGACATCACAGTGGCAGCCAAAGGCGGCGGCAGTGAGAACAAGTCCAAGATGGTCATGCTCAACCCCAGCGACAGCGTGATCGATTGGGTTCTGAAAACAGTGCCCACCATGGGTGCAGGCTGGTGCCCGCCGGGCATGTTGGGCATTGGCATTGGCGGCACCGCTGAAAAAGCTGTGCTGATGGCCAAAGAAAGTTTGATGGACGATTTGGACATGTACCAGTTGCTTGAGAAATCAAGCAAGGGCGAGAAGCTGACGCAAGTCGACAACATGCGCTTGGAAATTTACGAGAAGGTCAATGCATTGGGCATTGGCGCGCAAGGTTTGGGCGGCCTGACCACCGTGCTCGACGTCAAGATCAAGATGTACCCTACCCACGCAGCCAGCAAGCCAGTGGCCATGATTCCAAATTGTGCGGCGACACGTCACGCGCACTTTGTGATGGATGGCTCCGGCCCTGTTTACTTGGATGTGCCGTCCCTCGATTTGTGGCCCGACGTTAATTGGACACCCGACACAGAAAAGAGCAAGCGCGTCGATTTAAACGCCCTCACGCCGGCCGAAGTGGCCAGCTGGAAACCTGGTCAAACCTTGCTGCTCAACGGCAAGATGCTGACAGGCCGCGATGCTGCTCACAAGCGCATTCAAGACATGTTGGCCAAGGGCGAGAAGTTACCGGTCGACTTCACCAACCGCGTCATCTACTACGTTGGCCCGGTGGATCCCATCAAGGGCGAAGCAGTGGGTCCAGCAGGCCCAACGACCGCCACACGCATGGACAAGTTCACAGAGATGATGCTGGCCCAAACCGGCCTCATTGCCATGGTGGGCAAAGCAGAGCGCGGCCCTGTTGCCATTGAAGCCATTCAAAAGCACAAGTCTGCTTATTTGATGGCCGTGGGCGGTGCTGCTTACTTGGTCTCCAAAGCCATCAAACATGCCAAGGTGGTGGGCTTTGCCGACCTGGGCATGGAAGCCATTTACGAATTCGATGTGGTCGACATGCCCGTCACAGTGGCGGTGGACTCTGGTGGCACCAGCGCGCACATTACAGGCCCCGCCGAGTGGCAAAAACGCATCGCAACGGGTGAATTCAAAGGCATCAAAGTTGCCAGCAACTGAACCAAGCACTTCAGGCTTCATTGGCGTTTTTGACAGCGGCATTGGCGGCCTGAGTGTGTTGCAAGCCTTGCGTGCAGAAATGCCGCAAGAGCGCTTTGTTTACTGGGCCGACAGTGGCCATGCGCCTTACGGTGAGCGCAGCGATGCGTTTGTGATTGAACGCTGCATGCGCATCACGCAACAGTTGATGGCACAAGGCCCAGTCAAAGCCATTGTGGTGGCGTGCAACACGGCCACAGCAGCAGCCATTGAGCATTTAAGAGTCGCCTACCCTCACGTGCCATTTGTGGGTGTGGAGCCAGCGCTCAAACCGGCCATTGCACTGACTCGCACAGGCAAGGTTGGCGTGATGGGCACACAAGGAACATTGAACAGCAGTCGCATTGAGAAGCTAAGGCAAATGGTTCTGGCGGAGGCCTCTCCCAAATCCTGTGAATTTGTAATGCAAGCTTGTGAAGGCTTGGCATTGGCCATTGAACAACAAACTGTCAAAGCACTCAGCGACACACTGGCCCTTGAAAATTTGTGCAAACAGCATCTGCAGGCCATGGGGCCATTTGGACAAAACGCTGGTCAAATTGACACGCTGGTCTTGGGCTGTACACACTATGTGTTTGTAGAAGACATGTTGCGCAAGTGGGTTGGCCCCGCAGTCAACATCATCTCCACGGGCGAAGCCGTCGCCAAACAAACACATCGCTTGCTGCACGACGTCAACAGGATGCAAGCACT
Source organism: Comamonadaceae bacterium (assembly GCA_947451995.1). Lineage (GTDB taxonomy): Bacteria > Pseudomonadota > Gammaproteobacteria > Burkholderiales > Burkholderiaceae_C > Limnohabitans_A. Next base: position 5,574 of record CANGCI010000123.1, read on the forward strand.
TCAAAACAACTTGGGCGATGTCCAGCTTTGGACCACAGGTTCATTGCACGCGCTTGAAGCTGCAGCCAGTCGCTGGTTGGATTTAACTGCCGCGCACTGTCACCTTGCGCCGGTGGACAGTCCGTTAAGCTGAAGCCCACAAACGCTCACCACCGGCGTCTAGGTGCGTGAGATAGACGCGAAGTTCAAACTCTGATTGCGCATAGTCTGGGGCCATGTGATGGCACAGTTTGTAAAAAGCTTTGTCGTGTTCGCGAACTTTCAAATGCGCCAGTTCATGCACTGCAATCATCTGCAAAAAAGCCATGGGGGTGTCTTTGAACAAAGCAGCCACTTTGATGTCGCGCTTGGCTTTGAGCTTGCTGCCCTGAATGCGTGAGGTGCTGGTGTGCAAGCCCAATGCGTGCTGAATGATGTGCAGCTTGCTGTCAAACGTCACTTTGTTGATGGGGTCGGCTTGGCGCAAAAATTCATTTTTCAAATCCATCACATAGGCATAAAGCGTGCTGTCAGTGCGAACACCATGCGCCTGCGGATGCCGTGACAACAGCCAAGCACCCAGGCCTGGGCCATCGCTGATTTTTTGCACCTGCTGCAGCAGCGACTCTGGATAGGCTTGAAGGTATTTGAACCTTGAGGTCATGTTGAACTGGCAGCTTGGGCTTGACCTCGCGGAACATTCACAGGCAGCAACAACAACCACCCCACCACGAACAAAACGGTGGTTGATGCGATGGCCAAGCGTTGGTTACCGTCTGTTAACCAAGTGATCAAACCATAGCCCAAGGGACCCACAATGCTGGCCAGTCGGATGGCGAAAGTCCAAAGGCCAAAAAATTCGGCCAAGCGATGCGCTGGAATGAACAAACCTGCCATGGCTCTGCCTGTGGACTGGCTGGAGCCCATGCAAATACCAGCCAAAGCAGCCGCCCACCAAAAAACTTCCTTGCTGCTGGTCAGGGCTGCCATCACACAGGTGATGCTCCAACCCACCAAGGTCAGCGACAAGGCCAATTTGTGCCCTATGCGATCTTGCGCATGACCGAAGACCAATGCACCGACAAAGGCTGCGATGTTCAACACAAAAATCAACACCATGGTTTCTTGGGGCTGAAAACCAATGACTTGCTCGGCATAGATGGCTGCCAGCGTGATGGCCACGGCAACGCCGCCCTGATAGGCCACAGCGCAAGCCATCAACTGCATGAAATCCTTGTAGGCCTTGGCTTGTTGGAATGTTTGGCGCAGCTGCTGCCATTGACTGCTGGCCTTGACGCGGTGCATTTGAGGCTTGGCATGCTCTTTCATCAAGACAAACGTGACCGCCGCAGCCAATGCGTAAATGACCGCAGTAACCCACATGGTGACGGGCACAAATTGCCCTGCAGTTTGCCCCTGCCCTTGCGCCCAGAGCACGTAGGTCAAACAAATGCCCAAGGTCAGCATGCCCCCCAAATAGCCCCAAGCCCAGCCCCAAGAACTGATGCGCCCCATGGCTTCTGGCTTGGCCAACTCGGGCAGGAAGGCAGCCGTCAAAGACTCACCGTAAGAATAAAAAGTGTTGGAGATGATGATGCAGACAACGGCCAAGGCCACTTGCCCTGGCCCGACCCACGACAGTGCAGCTGTGCTGAGCACACA
>CANGCI010000124.1 GCA_947451995.1 Comamonadaceae bacterium
GAGGATGGAGACTAACTTCTCGGAAAGTCTTTGGGAAATCTTGTCAGATTAACCGTGATAAGCAGTTTCGCCGTGTGAGCTGATGTCCAAACCTTCGCGCTCTGCTTCTTCAGAAACACGCAGTCCAACAGTCAGGTCAACCAACTTGAAGGCCACAAAGGAAACCACACCAGACCAGACAACTGTCACGAGCACGGCTTTGGCTTGTGTCCAAACTTGTGCAGCGATGGAGTAATCAGCAGCTGTGATGCCAGTGGCTGTCACCCAGTCGGCCACGAAGCCAGGGCCGCCCAAGGCTGGTGAATTGAACACACCGGTGAGCAACGCGCCGACGATACCGCCCACGCCGTGAACACCGAAGACGTCCAAGGAGTCATCTGCGCCCAACATTTTCTTCAGGCCATTGACGCCCCACAAACATGCAAAGCCAGCAATGATGCCAATCACCAAGGCGCCGCCGATACCGACGTTGCCTGCCGCTGGCGTGATGGCCACCAAACCAGCCACTGCACCAGATGCAGCGCCCAACATAGAGGCTTTGCCACGCATCAGCGCTTCACCGACACACCATGCCAACACGGCAGCGGCTGTGGCCAACAAAGTGTTCACGAAAGCAAGGGCTGCAAAACCGTTGGCTTCGAGGGCAGAACCCGCGTTGAAACCGAACCAGCCCACCCACAACAATGAAGCACCGACCATGGTCAATGTCAAAGAGTGAGGTGCCATGGCTTCGCGGCCATAACCAATGCGCTTACCAACCATGATGGCACCGACCAAACCAGCCACCGCAGCGTTGATGTGAACCACGGTACCGCCAGCGAAGTCGAGGGCGCCCCATTGCCAGATCATGCCGGCTTTGCTGTTCATTTCGTCCACAACTTCTTTCGCTGTGTAAGCGTCAGGACCCATCCAGAACCAGACCATGTGAGCGATGGGCAAGTAGCTGAAAGTGAACCACAAAGTCATGAAGAGCAAGACTGCGGAGAACTTGATGCGCTCTGCAAATGCACCCACGATCAAGGCACAAGTGATGCCAGCGAAAGTGGCTTGGAAACCAGCGAAGGTAATTTCAGGAATGGCGACGCCTTTGCTGAAAGTTGCAGCGTTGGCAAAGGTACCTGCTGCGTTGTCCCAAATGCCGTTCATGAACAAGCGATCCAGACCACCAATGTAAGCATTGCCTTCAGTGAACGCCAAGCTGTAGCCGTAGATGAACCACAACACAGTGATCAAGGAGAAAGTGACCATGACTTGCATCAGCACTGACAACATGTTCTTGCTGCGGACCAAGCCACCATAGAACAAGGCCAAACCTGGCACGACCATCAAGATCACCAAGATGGTGGAAACCATCATCCAAGCGGTATCGCCTTTGTTAGGCACAATGGCGGGTGCTGCTTCAGCGGCTGCGGGTGCTGCGGCAGGCGCAGTGGCAGGTGCTGTTGCTTCCGCTTTGGCTTCGGCCTTGGCTTCCGCTTTAGCTTCTACTTTTGCTTCCGCTGCTGGAGCAGTTTGGGCAAATGCCGCACCACCAAAACACAGCGTCAATCCCAATGCGAGGGAGGCTAGTAATTTTTTCATTCTGTTCTCTCTTTCTGGGCCATCAAAGGGCTTCAGCCCCAGTTTCACCGGTGCGAATGCGAATGACTTGTTCCAAGTCGTACACAAACACTTTGCCGTCACCAATCTTGCCGGTGCGAGCACCCGATTCAATGGCTTCGATCACGCGCTCGACCAACTCGTTAGAGACGGCGGCTTCAATCTTGACCTTGGGCAAGAAATCAACCACGTACTCAGCGCCGCGGTACAGCTCGGTGTGGCCCTTTTGGCGACCAAAGCCTTTGACTTCGGTCACAGTAATGCCTTGCACACCAATACCAGACAGGGCTTCACGCACCTCGTCCAGCTTGAAGGGTTTAATGATGGCGGTCACCAGTTTCATGATGGCTCCTTGTAATTCAAAAAATTAGAACGTGTACTTGAGGCCAACAACCAAGCCGGCTTTGCCCAATTGCTTGCCAGCGGGGCTGACGTAAGAACCGGTTTTGGCGTTGGTGCCGATGACAGCAGCAGAAGCGGCCAAACCATTGCCCAAGTCTTTGCCCAATGTCAGGGCTGCGTCTGTGTAAGAGTAAATGCTGTTACCAGCGCCTTTGACACTTTGGTAACCGAGGTGCGGTGCAAATGAATAACCTTCACCCAAATCGAAGTTGGCGGTCAGGTCCACATAAGAGCTGCCCTTGCTGTTGGCAAAGCCAAACAAGTTGCCTGTGCTTTGTGAATACTTCAATGTGGTGGGGCCCATGGTGACGGCGCCATACAACTCATTGGTGTTGGCGCTCACAGCCAAGCCATTGCCAGAATATTCATAGTGCAAGAAGCCCACGTCGTAAGCAACTTCGCCCACGGAGAACTTGTAACCACCGTAGTAGTCAACTTCTGCATTGGATTTACCACCAGAGTCTTTGATCCACTTAATGCTTGAGCCCCAAACGCCCACATAAGCGCCGCTCTTGTCTGCGTAATCAGCACCGCCTTGCAATGCGGGGTCCATGCGGCTTTGTGAAATACCGCGGTAACGGTATTCGTTCACGCCGCCTACATTGAATGACAAAGAAGACTCGGGTTCTGCGGGGGCGGCTTGTGCAAATGCGCTGCCGGCAGCGGCCAAAGACATGGCCAACATCAAGGGGGTAACGATCTTTTTCATTGGGAGCTCCTGTTAAATAAGAATGAGACTGGTGGGTTCAAGCATTTAGCATGCCAAAGCGCAAAAGGCCTGCTTGCTCAACCCTCTCGCCCCTCTGATGGGGGTGCATTTTGTAGAGTCCGGTGTTCCAATGGGCTTTGCACCGCCCTTGGTCCGGCTGATTCCAGCCTTACATACCTCGCACCGGTTTGGTGCAAGGAGTGTATATGCGTCTTTCTTTGGTGCAAAGTCGGGCCTTGGTGGGCCTTCTATCCCCTGCCGTCACCGTCGAGGTGCATTTGGCCAATGGATTGCCCAGCTTCACACTGGTGGGTTTGGCCGATGTCGAAGTCAAAGAGGCCAGGGAACGGGTACGGTCCGCTTTGTTGAACTCAGGCTTTGAATTCCCCAACAACCAGCGAATCACGGTCAATTTAGCGCCCGCCGACTTGCCCAAAGATTCAGGTCGCTTTGATTTGCCCATCGCACTGGGCATCTTGGCGGCCAGTGGGCAAATTGACGGTAGTCGCCTGCATCTCTATGAGTTTGCTGGCGAGTTGTCCTTGTCCGGCGCGCTGAGGCCTGTGCGTGGGGCATTGGTCATGGGTTTGGCACTCTACAAGCTGGCAAATGCGCCCCACTTGGTGTTGCCGCCTGGCAGCGCCGAGGAAGCTGCTTTGGTACCTGGCGCCACGGTTTACCGGGCCAAACACTTGCGAGAAGTGGCTCAGCCGTTTTTGCCAGTGGGTCAAACATCCGAAGAAGCCACCAGCACTTGGGAGCGCCTGCTAGAGCCCGTGCATCCGCCTCAGACAGCGTTCGCGCCGGCTTTGGACTTGGCCGATATCAAAGGCCAAACAGGTGCCAAGCGCGCATTGGAAATTGCAGCAGCGGGTGGACACAGTTTGATCATGGTGGGGCCACCCGGTTCAGGCAAGTCGATGTTGGCGCATCGCTTCGCCGGCTTGCTGCCGGAGTTAAGCGTGGATGAGGCCTTGGAAACAGCATCGGTGGCCAGTTTGGCTGGACGCTTTCAAATTGCAAATTGGCTGAAACGACCCACACGCCATCCCCATCACTCGGCCAGTGCCGTGGCATTGGTCGGCGGTGGCTCTCCGCCCCGCCCCGGCGAAATTTCCTTGGCGCACCATGGCGTTTTGTTTTTGGATGAGTTGCCTGAATTTCCAAGGTCCGCATTGGAGGCTTTGCGCGAACCCTTAGAGTCGGGCAGCGTCACCATTTCACGCGCAGCACATTCGGCTGAGTTTCCTGCACGTTTTCAGTTGATTGCCGCCATGAACCCTTGCCCCTGCGGTTATGCAGGTCAGGTTCGAACGCCAGGTCAGGAAGGTCCCCTCTGCCGATGCACGCCCGATCAAGTGCACCGCTACAGCAACAAAATCAGCGGGCCCTTGCTTGACCGAATTGATCTGCACATGGAGGTCCCCAGCCAAAGTGCTGCACAGTTGATCCATGCACCTGCAGGAGAAAACACCGCCACCATCAAGGCGCGTTGTGATCGGGTTAGGCGCACATCACGCGAGCGTCAAGGCTGTACCAATCAAGCGCTCAGCGGGACGGCGCTCGACCTTCATGGCAAATTAGGTCCAGAGGCTGCGGCCTACCTGACCCAAGTGGCCACGCATTTTTCGTGGAGTGGCCGAAGCACCCACCGCGTTCTGAAAATTGCCAGAACCATTGCCGACTTGGCGGCGTCTCAAGACATTTTGGCCGTGCACATCGCTGAGGCTGTTCAATATCGCAGGCCGTTTGCGGGGCACCGATAATGCAATCATGCGCAGAATCAGGCCGTACTGGGATCTCACACGAATCTCTCATCACGCTCCCGAATTAGCGCCCTTTGCAGTTTGGCTGTCTTGGGCTCAGTTGATCACTTGGGGCAGCGTGTTTTACACCTTCTCATTGGTCATGGGACCGGTGGAGCGCGAGCTGGGCCTCAGCCGCGCAGATGCTTCATTGGGTTTCAGCTTGGCCTTGTTGGCAGATGGTCTGATGGCTTATGCCATAGGCCGCTGGATAGACCGCGGTCACGAACGCCGGGTGATGACTTGGGGGTCTGCTTGGGTGGGTTTGTGTTTGTTGGCACACAGCTTCATTGACAGTCTTGCGGGCTTTTATGCGGTGTGGTTAGGCCTGGGCTTGGGCATGTCCGCCACCTTGTACGCGCCCGTGTTTGCCGTGGTCACGCGGCGTTTTCCAAATGACTTTCGGCGCGCCATCATCATCATGACTTTCTTGGGCGGATTGGCCAGCACGGTGTTCATACCGCTGTCGTCTTGGTTGATTCAAAGCTTGGGTTGGCGGCATGCCTTGTGGGTCTTGGCATTGATGCAGTGGCTGATCTGCATGCCTTTGCATGCTTGGCTGCTGAAAGGCGCGGCGCCTCAAAAGGCGCTTGTGAATGCCGTCACAAACCCAGATGCCAATGAAGATGCAGATTCAAATGCGCGCCTCGCCACACCAACAGTTTCCATCAAAGTGCATTTAAAGCGCGCGCCCTTTTGGTTGCTGGCGGGCTTCATGCTGATGACCGCCATCGTCAGCTCTGCATTGCCCGCACACATGGTGAGTTTGTTAGAAGAAGCGCAGTTGTCGCCCGCTTGGGTCATTGCCATTCCAGCTTCGATTGGCGCCATTCAAGTGCTGGGGCGTTTCTTGTTGTTTTTGTTTGAAAAACATTTGGATGTTCATGCTGCCAACCGATGGATTCCATGCCTGGTGCCTTTGGGCTTGGTGTTTTTGGTGGTGGGTGGATTGGCACCTTGGGCGGCTTTGCTGTTCGTCACGTTTTATGGTCTCGGCAATGGTTTGAACACCATCGTCAAAGGCACCGCCATGGCGCAATATGTCAGTCGCGACCACGTGGGACAACTCAATGGCGTGTTGGGCGTGCCCTTGGCCATGGGGCGCGCTGTTGCGCCTTGGGCTTTGGGTTTGATGTGGACACCCGAGGTGGGCTATGCGCACGGCCTGCGTTACTTATTGCTGGCCGGCGTGGTGGGTGTGGCGTGTTTGTGGTGGGCGCAAAAGAGCGCGCACCAAACACACACGAAGGCACTCACAGATTAGGCGCCAACAATCTCTGAATGTCTGACACTTTCAAGTTCTGACGCTTGGCCAAATCTTGCACTTGGTCTTCACTCACTTTGCCCACGCTGAAGTATTGACTGTCGGGGTGGCTGAGGTAAAAACCGGACACGCTAGCAGCCGGCGTCATGGCCAAACTCTCAGTTAAGCCCATGCCAATCTCTTCGCATTGCAAGAGTTCAAACATTTGCTTTTTAACCGAGTGGTCTGGACACGCAGGGTAGCCTGGTGCAGGTCGGATGCCTTGGTATTTTTCAGCGATCAAGTTGTCGAGCGATGCGTTCTCTGTGGCGGCGTAGCCCCACAAATCTTTGCGCACGCGCTCGTGCATGCACTCTGCAAAGGCTTCTGCAAAACGATCGGCCAAGGCTTTGAGCATGATGGCGCTGTAGTCGTCGTGTGCCGCTTCAAAGGCTTGCTCGCGTTTTTCAACACCGATGCCAGCCGTGACGGCGAAGACGCCAACGTAGTCTTGTAGTTTGGTCGGTTGACCTTTTGCATCAAGCAAGGGCGCCACAAAATCTGCCAAACAACGGCTGGGCTTGCCGGTTTGCTTTTCTGTTTGTTGACGCAAGCCATGCCATGTGAGCAAAGGCGTTTGACGCGACTCATCGGCATACAAAGCAATGTCATCGTGGTTCACGCTGTTGGCAGGGTACAAGCCCATCACACCGTGCGCTGTGATCCAACGGCCTTCAATGATTTTCTGCAACATCTTCTGTGCATCATTGAACACCTTTTGCGCTTCAACGCCCACCACTTCGTCTTTCAAAATAGCGGGGTACGGGCCGGCCAAATCCCAGGTTTGGAAAAAGGGGCCCCAATCGATGTAGCGCGCCAACTCAGCCAGGTCAAAATTCTTGAATACGCGGCGACCAATGAATTTGGGCGTGGGTGACTTGAACGCGTTCCAGTCGATGTTGGTTTTGTTGCCACGCGCTTTGGCCAATGTCCACATCGGCGTTTGCTTTTTGTTGGCGTGCATCTCACGCACTTTGGCGTAGTCGGCATTGAGTTCGTCAATGTAGGAGGCAGCTTGGTCAGACAACAAACCTTGCGCCACGCTCACACTGCGAGAAGCATCGGGCACATAGACCACCGGACCTTCGTAATGCGGTGCAATTTTGACGGCGGTGTGCACACGGCTGGTGGTGGCACCGCCAATCAGCAAAGGCATTTTGCGCAAACGGAAATGCGCGTCCTTTTGCATCTCGCTGGCCACGTACTGCATCTCTTCCAAGCTGGGGGTGATGAGACCTGACAAGCCAATGATGTCGGCATTTTCTTCTTTGGCCTTGGCCAAAATTTCGTGACAGGGCACCATCACGCCC
>CANGCI010000125.1 GCA_947451995.1 Comamonadaceae bacterium
AAAAAACCAGTTGGCCACGTAAATGTGCTTGACCTTGCGCGTACCCAGGGTGCCGAAAAACACAATGGCAAACGACACCCAGACCAGCGTGATCAGGATGTCAATCGGCCACTCCAGCTCGGCATATTCTTTGCCACTGGTGTAACCCAAAGGCAGAGAAATGGCAGCCAACAAGATGACCAACTGCCAACCCCAAAAGGTGAAAGAAGCCAACTTGTCGGCAAACAAGCGAACATGGCAGGTTCTTTGAACCACGTAATAGGCCGAAGCGAACAAGCCGCAACCGCCAAACGCAAAAATCACGGCATTGGTGTGCAAGGGACGCAAACGGCCGTAACTGAGCCATGGAATGCCAAAGTTGAGCTCTGGCCAAGTTAATTGAGCGGCAATGATCACGCCAACCAGCATGCCCACTACACCCCAAACCACCGTCATGATGGCAAATTGTCTGACAACGGTATCGCTGTAGACGCCTGCCTGTTCGTTGGCAAATTTCATTTTCACCTCTTCTAAAAATACAAATCAAGTGTCGCAGTTAGGCCAAATGCTGAGGTTGACTTAAGTCAATCATTTCTAAGAATTCGCTCACCTTCTGCCTCAATGTCTTCAAATTGACCGCGGTTCACGGCCCACCACAATCCGGCCAAGATGAAAAACACCAAGGCCACAGACAATGGCACCAACAAATACAGGATGTCCATTAGGCGCTTCCTTCCAAGTTAAATTGAATGGTTTTGGACAATCGCATGGCATTCAAAACCACACCCAGAGAACTGCAGGCCATGCCCAGGCCTGCCAACCAAGCTGGCAAATAGCCCAACACCGCCAACGGCACACAAGAGAAGTTATAGACAGCCGCCCAAATCAGGTTTTGACGCACAATTTGGAGCGTTTTTCGGCCCAAGTCAAAGGTGGCCACCAAGGGCTTCAAATCACTGGCCATGAACACAAAGTCAGCCTTGGACTGTGCCAGTGGCAGCGCCTGACCCAGGGCAAAAGACACATCAGCCCCGGCCAACACAGGGCCGTCATTCAGACCATCGCCCACCATGGCAACGCGATGCCCTTGGGCTTGCGCCAGCTTCACTTGTTGGAGCTTTTCTTCAGGCGAGCAAGCCCCCATGGCATCGGCAATGTCCAAGCGCGCAGCAAGATGCGATACAGACGCTTGGCCATCACCGGACAACACTCGAACGCGCAAACCCATTTGCGCCAAAGCTTGCAAAGTGGCCAGTGCTTCCTCGCGAGGTGTTTCGGCAAACTCGAAGGTGGCCAACCACCCCGCTTGGTCGCTGAGGCAGGCCTGCAACACATCACCCTGCGTGGATGGCATGCCGCAGAACGCTGCTGAGCCCAAACGCAGCTCGTTTCGATTGTCGACACCGACCCTGCTGTCGCTTTGACGCCATGTCGCTTGAACGCCCTGCCCCGCAAATTCTTGAATGTTCTCCAACTGAGGCTGCACATCCGCCTTGTGAACATTGGCGCGCACCAAAGACCTGGACACAGGGTGCAGGGAGTGCTGCGCCAGTCCAGCCGCCAAAAACAAGGCTTGCTGATCGGATACCCCCTCTCGGGTGAGAATGCGCTGGAGACTAAAGTCCTCTTGGGTCAGAGTGCCCGTTTTGTCAAAGATCACCGTATCAACTTGGGACAAGGTTTGAAGTGCTTGTAAGCTGCGCAACATGACCCCAGCGCGGGCCAAAGCACCTGCAGCAGATAACATGGCCGCCGGCGTTGCCAGCGACAACGCACAAGGACATGTCACGATCAGCACCGAGACCGCCACCATCAAGGCATGCGCAGGGCTGTCTTGCCAACCCCAAGCTGCGGCCAGTGCGGCGACAAGCAAGACGCCCCACAAAAAGGGCTTGGCCACCCGATCGGCTAACAGGGCCATGCTGGGTTTTGAAACTGCAGCACTTTCCATCAAGGCCACCATTTGACCGAATCGGGTTTGCTTGCCCACGGACAAGACTTGCACTTCCACCGTGCCCGTTAAATTCAAACTGCCCGCCAACACGTGCTCACCAGGCGATCGGGGCAAGGGTTTTGACTCTCCCGTCAACAGCGCTTCATCCACTTGCGTTTCACCCTGCACGATGTTGGCATCCGCCGCAAAAGCTTCACCGGGTTTGACTTGGATGACATCTTGCACGCGCAAATGTCGCAGGGTCGTTAACTCCCAGAGGCCATTCAGGGACTTTCGGTGCACGGCATCTGGCAGTCTGTTCATGACGGCTTCTAACGCACCTGCCGTTTTGTCGCGCAGCCTGAGCTCCAACCAACGACCCGTGAGCAAAAAGAAAACGAACATGGTGAAGGAGTCAAAAAAAACTTCTGCACCAAAAGGTCCCTGGGGCTCGAACGTGCCCATGGTGCTCACCACAAAGGTGACGCCCATGCCAATGGCCACGGGCAGGTCCATGCTGATTTTTCGCTGCGTCAAATCACGCCATGCCGTTTTGAAAAAAGGCATGCAAGAGAAAAACAAAACAGGCAGCGACAGCACCCATGAAGCCCAGCGCAACAACTGCACCATGTCAGGTGCGATGTTCTGGGGCTCACTCATGTAAACAGGGGTGGCGTACATCATGACCTGCATCATGCAAAGTCCCGCAACACCCCAGCGCCACAGCATTTTGCGAGCGTCTTCCCGGCGCGCTTCATTGGCCAAGGCATCATTGGCAGGGACGGTGCGATAGCCCAACTGAGCAACCGCCTTCATCCACTGCGAAGGCTGGGTTTGATCGGCCGACCAGACCACCCTGCCCCTGTGACTTGCTGCACTGATTTGCGCCGACTTGACACCGGGCACAGACATCAATGCCTCTTCAATGTTGATTGCACATGCGGTGCAATGCATGCCCTCAAACACAACACTGGAAGTCCATTGGCTGGGTTCAAGGGCACTGGCTTGACTGAAATCGGACCATTCCTGGGCATGATCAAGCAAAGACCATTGAGAGGTCAAAACCTCTAAATCGGGAAGGAGTGCTTGCTGAGCCATGCCCTGAAGATAAGGGCGCAAGCTTGCATGAAACTTGATTTACATCAAGACGGGCGAAATTGAGAGTTTTAGACTTTGGTCATCACTTCAAAAGGAGCACACCATGTATGCACGTATTCTTGTTGCCACCGACGGCTCAACCCTGTCCAAAAAAGCGGTGGCCGACGCCATTGGCTTGGCTGCCACCTGCGGCGCCGAACTGATTGCCCTGAAAGTGGTGCCCCGGTATCCCCAGGCCTACTTTGAAGGCAGCATTCCCCTGAATGCCAAAGATGTGGCCCGCATTGAGACCCAATGGGCCGACGAAGCGCAAGCCGCGGTGGATGCCGTTCAAAAGGCCGCCACGGCACAAGGCATCAAAGCCAAGGGCGTGGTCAGCCGCTCCGACATCGTCTCCGACGCCATCATTGCAGCTGCCAAAAAACACAAAGCCGACCTGGTGGTGATGGCCTCACATGGCCGCAAAGGCATCAAGCGTTTGCTGTTGGGCAGTGAGACGCAACAAGTTCTGACACACTGCCATGTGCCAGTCTTGGTTTTACGCTGAGAATAAATTTTTGTGCTGATCGCGCAATAAATTTTTCTGCACTTTGCCCATGGTGTTTCGTGGCAGCTCCGGCACCACGAAACACTTTTTGGGTATCTTGAAATTGGCCAGTTGTGATTTCAAGGTCGCAATGATCTTGTCTGCGTCTATTTGCGCGCCAGGCTTGGCAATCACAATGGCCACACCTACTTCACCAAAATCAGGATGCGGCACGCCCACCAAGGCACTTTCAGCAACACCAGGCATCTCGTTGATGTAGCCTTCAATCTCTGCAGGGTAGACGTTGTAGCCACCGCTGATGATCAAGTCTTTGCTGCGTCCCACAATGGTGACATAACCACGCTCGTCAATTTTGCCCACATCGCCCGTTTTGAAAAAGCCGTCTGAGGTGAACTCTTCTTTTGTTTTTTCGGGCATGCGCCAGTAGGCTTGAAACACGTTCGGGCCTTTGACCTGGATGTTGCCAATTTCGCCCACAGGCAAAGCTTTGCCATCGTCGCCTTGCACGCGCAATTGGATACCAGGCAAAGGAAATCCGACGGTACCGCCCCGACGCTCACTTTGCCCGCCATGCCGCTTGTCTGCCGCGTAGGGGTTGGAGGTCAGCATGACGGTTTCACTCATGCCGTAGCGCTCCAAGATGGTGTGGCCAGTGCGTTGTTGCCACTCAGTGAAAGTTTCAATCAACAAAGGTGCAGAGCCTGCAATGAACAAGCGCATGTTGCGTGCGGCTTGCTTTGTCAAACCAGGCTCGGCCAAGAGGCGCACATACAAAGTGGGGACGCCCATGAACACCGTTGCTTCGGGCATTTTGGCGATGACAAATTTGGGATCAAACTTGGCCATCCAAATCATTTTGCTGCCATTGATCAAGGCACCATGAATGGCCACAAACAAACCGTGCACATGAAAAATGGGCAAGGCATGAATGAGCACGTCACCCTTTTTCCAACCCCAATATGTTCGAAGGGTTTGGGCATTGCTCAGCATGTTGCCATGCGTCAGCATGGCGCCTTTGCTGCGGCCCGTGGTGCCACTGGTGTACAGGATGGCAGCCAAATCGCCTGCACCTTTGACTGCAATCTTGTGCTGGTCTTTGTGGTGAACTGCGCGTTCAAGCAAGGTGCCCGTGCGGTCGTCGTTCAAGGTGAACACATGCTGGGTACCGGCTTTGAAAGCAATCTTGCTGACCCAACCAAAGTTGGCGCCCGTGCAGACCACCACGGCAGGCTCGGCATTGCCAATGAAGTATTCAATCTCGGCACTTTGGTAGGCGGTGTTCAATGGCAAAAACACATAGCCTGCGCGCAAAGTTGCCAGATACAACATCATGGCTTCGACAGACTTTTCAACCTGCACCGCAATGCGACTGCCTTTGGGCAATTTCAAGCCATCGAGCAAATTGGCCAGCATGGCACTGGCACGGTCCAAATCACGCCATGAGTACTTCAAACCGTGGTCTGTTTCGACAGCCACTTCATCTAAGTTGGCGGGAAAAGCAGCACGCAGTGCTGCAAACAAATTCTCTTGTGACATCTTCAATCCAATTTTGCGCCAGAGGCTTTCACCACCTGGCTCCATTTGCGTAATTCAGTTTTGATGAATGCATCAAATTGTGCACCCGTCAAATTGGGGAAATCTGCGCCTTGTGCTGCCCACACAGCCTTGGCATCATCACTTTGACAAGCTTTGCGTACCTCTTCAATCATGCGCCCTTGCGCCTCTGAGGGCGTCCCTTTGGGTGCCCAGAGTCCGTACCAAGTACTCACCGTGTAATCAGGCAAGCCGACTTCAGATGAACAAGGCACATCTGGAAATGCAGGATTGCGCTTGGTACCAGAGACCATCAGCGCCTTGATTCTGCCACCCTTGATGTGAGCTGCCGAAGAACCCAAACCATCAAACATCATGTCGACATTGCCAGAAATCAAATCTTGCAAAGCTGGGCCAGCACCGCGGTATGGAATGTGAGTGATGAAGGTTTGCGTTTGCAACTTGAACAACTCACCTGCCAAATGATGCGAGGTACCGCCGCCAGCAGAACCATAATTCAATCGGCCTGGATTTTTCTTCACATAGTCAAGAAACTCTTTCATGTTGTTGGCGCTGACTTTTTTCGGATTGACCACCAAAACCTGCGGCACGGCTGCCACAAAAATCAAGGGCACCAAATCACGCTCAAGGTCGTAATCGAGCTTGGGGTACATGCTGGGCGCAATGGTGTGGTGAACCGCACCCATGAAGTAGTTGTAGCCATCAGGGGCCGCCTTGGCTGCAATGCCTGCGCCCAAGGTACCGCCCGCACCACCTCGGTTGTCAATGATCAGTTGCTTGCCGGTTTGCTTTGAAAAAATGGCAGACAAGGGCCTTGCAAATGCATCGGTGCCACCGCCCGCAGGAAAAGGCACGATCATGTTGACTGGTTTGGTTGGCCACGCAGCTTGGGCCCATGCGGGCATCAGCGGTGCTGCTGATGTGGCCGCGGCCCACTGCAACAGCGAGCGTCTTTGAATACCGTCTTTTGAATACTGCATGTTTGTCTCCTTTGATCAAATGAAACCGACCCACCGCAAAGCGTCAAGCATTCTTTGGCTTGTTCACCGCAACATACAAAATCAAACCCATCAACATCATGGGCACACACAACCACTGCCCCATGCTGAGCCCCATCGACAACAAGCCGAGGTGCGCATCGGGCTCTCTGAAAAACTCGGCAATGAAGCGCAGGCTGCCATAGCCCATCAAAAACACAGCAGACACTTGGCCCATGGGCCTGTCTTTGCGCGCAAACAGCCACATCACCACAAACAGGAGCAGGCCTTCTAGCAAGAATTGGTAAATTTGCGAGGGATGTCGGGGAAAGTCTCCCGCGCCTCTAAAAACCATGCCCCAAGGCAAGTCCGCATCTGCTTGGCGCCCCCATAACTCACCATTGATGAAGTTACCGATGCGCCCTGCTGCAAGACCCGTTGGAACACAGGGCGCCACAAAGTCCATCACCTGGAAAAAAGGACGTTGTCGGGTTTTGGCAAACCACACCATCGCCGCCATCACACCCAACAAGCCCCCATGAAAACTCATGCCGCCTTGCCAAACATAGGCAATTTCAATGGGGTTCGAGACATAGTATGCCGGCTGGTAAAACAAACAATAGCCAATGCGGCCACCCAACACAACGCCCAAAACACCCGCAAACAAGATGTCTTCCACATCTCTCAGGGTCCACTGAGCCAAGCGCGAATAGGGCTCGTGCTGAAGACGTTTGCTGGCCAAAAGGAAAAACAAGCCAAATGCGGCCAAATAGGTCAGGCCATACCAGTGAACCGCAATGGGCCCCAATTGCAGCGCCACAGGGTTAATTTGGGGGTGAATCAACATGGGGTGAGATTGTGCCCTGTTCATGGACCCCGATGCACCCCTATATGCCCTAAGTTCTAGGGGTTGTTCCTGAGTCTCCCTTAGAATGGCCGCCTTAAGCTTCATTCCTGACTAAGTAAGACCCCCTACCATGAG
>CANGCI010000126.1 GCA_947451995.1 Comamonadaceae bacterium
CTGGGACAACTTGACCACTTGGGTATGTGGCACCTGCTCAGCAATCTCATCGATCTGCGCCATGGTGCCGTAAGCATCGTCCATGCCCTGGATGGCCAACAAGGGGGCTTGAATGTGGTGCAGCAAAGGGCGAATGTCGAAGCTTCTGAAGTCATCGCTCAACCACACGTCGTTCCATTGCCAAAACGCAACGTCGACATCTTTGTGAAATGCAGCGAGCCTAGGACGTAACTTGTCAAAGTGGTCTCGGGCCTGAGAAATGGCTTGAATAGAAATGTCTTCCACCATCACATGGGGCGCCATCACAACGCAAGCAGCCACCTCAAATTGACTGGCATGAATCAAGGCGATGGTGCCGCCATCTGAGTGACCGATCAGCATTGGGCTTTGAATGTTCAAGGCTGCCAGCAAAGCGGGCAAAACCACCTGTGCTTCATGGTGCATGTAGTCGGCACGAAGGCGCCCAGCGCCGCGCACATCCGAGATGCCCTCGGACTGACCATAACCTCTGCGTGAATAAACCCACCCCTCGCAATCTAAGCTTTCGCAAACTTTTTGGGGCCAATCTTTCCACAAGGCCACACTGCCCAGACCTTCGTGCAAAAAGACACAGCTGGGTTTGGGCGAGAGCGTGTTCGAGGCTTGCGCGCGAGGAATGTGGAGAACCTCTAATTCAAGACCTTTGACGGCGATCAAAGCGGGTGACGTCATGCGCACATTTTGACATCAGAATGTCCTTAATTTGTCAAAGTTAGAGGCCTTGTCCCAACGCGCTGTTGCAATACCCCAGTACACTTGAGGGATGATATTTCGCGCACTGACACTCTCCCTGGGCTTGGCCACTTTCAGCATCGCTTCTGCCATGTCCGCAACGCCGCAGCCAGCACCTGCCGCTCCCGCAGTTCAGGCGCCAGCGCCCATTTTTGTTTTGAATTCGCTGGATGGCAATGTCAGTGTGATTGACCCCGTCACTTGGACAGAAACCAAACGCATTCCAACAGGCAAAGAGCCCCATCATTTGTACCTCACGCCCGACGAAAAATCGGTCATTGTGGCCAACGCACTGTCCGACTCGCTCACTTTCATCGATCCACGCACAGCAGAAGTTCAGCGCGTGGTGTCAGGCATTTTGGATCCCTACCAGTTGCGTTTCTCGCCTGACATGAAATGGTTTGTGACGGTGGCCAACCGCCTCAACCACATTGACATTTACAAGTGGGATGGCCAAACGCCCACCTTGGTCAAGCGCATATCTTCCTCCAAAACACCTAGCCACCTTTGGATCGACAGCAAGAGCACCACGGTGTGGGCCACCATGCAAGACAGCAACGAGTTGGTGGCGGTAGACCTTGCGACGCAAGCGATCAAGTGGCGCGTCAAAACTGGCACCATGCCCGCCGATGTGTTCGGCACCCCCGATGACAAGCACTTGTTGATCGGTTTGACGGGCGGCGATGGTGTAGAGGTTTATGACGTCTCGAACGGTCCCGCACAAAAAATCAAAAAAATCACCACAGGCAAGGGAGCGCATGCATTCCGTGCCATTGGTGACAAACAACACGTGCTGGTCAGCAACCGAGTGGCCAACACCATCAGCAAAATTGATTACAAAAATTTCACCGTGGTGGACCAATACCCCGGCCCAACCGGTCCTGATTGCATGGACATCACGGCTGATGGCAAAACCATTTTGTTGGCATCGCGTTGGGCACAAAAACTGAGTGTCATCGACATGAGCACGCGCAAAGTGGTTCGACAAATCAAAGTGGGCAAGTCGCCGCATGGTGTGTGGACCTTAGACCATGCGCCTCGTCAGTAAGCTCGGCAAGAAGTGCTTGGGCTGGGGCTTGTTGGCCTCGGTCATCACAAGTTCTGCTTGGGCCGTGAATGGTGTGCCTACCACGCCGCAGTGCAAAAAGCCGGTGTACCTGACCTTTGACACTGGCCACATGGGCGTCGCGCCCCTGATCTCACAAGTGTTGCAAAAGCACCAAGTGCCCGTGACCTATTTTGCGGCGCATGAAAAAACGCAAGAGGGCGACGGCACCTTGGGCCAGCACTGGGCCCCTTGGTGGAAAGCGCAAGCTGCCAATGGCCACGACTTTGCAAGCCACACCTATGACCATGCCTATTGGCGCGCCGACATCGACTCGCAAAATTTCAAAATTCGGCCTAGCGCAGGTGAGCAGAATGGCCAAAATTTAAACTGGCACGCAGCGGATTACTGTGCCAATTTGAAGAAAGCCAGTGACCGCTTGGAAGCCATGACAGGGCGCAAGCCCTTGCCTTTGTTTCGTGCGCCAGGTGGCAAAACATCGCCCGCTTTGCTTAAGGCAGTCAAAGATTGCGGCTACACCCACGTCGGGTGGTCGCCTGCGGGATTTTTGGGGGACGAGCTTTCGAGCCAAACACATCCCAACCAAAAGCTTTTGGCCAGTGCCCTGAAGAACATTCGCAGTGGGGATATTTTGATGGCGCATTTGGGCATCTGGTCGCGCCAAGACCCTTGGGCACCTGCCGTGCTGGAGCCTCTGGTCTTGGGCTTGAAAGAAAAGGGTTTTTGCTTTGCCAGCTTGCGTCAGCACCCGCAATATTCGAAACTCTTGGCTGATGTGCCTCACTGAAACCCCTTAGGCTGAACGCTTCAACATGCTTTCCAATGTTGTCAATTTTTTCACGGAAGCGTTTGCTAATTTGCAAACCTTGCTGTTTGAAAATGTGGTGCTACCCATCGCCTTTGATGGCGGTGCGGGCAACCTGCTCGATGTGGCTTTTGAAGGCACAGGCTGGTTGTTGGTGGGCTTGATTCAAATTGCGGTCATGGTGTGCCTGATTGCACCTTTGGAAAGATGGCGTCCTATCGAACATCAGCCTGATGCAGCAGCCGTGCGTGTAGATGTCATTTACACCTTGGTCCAGCGTTTGGGCTTGTTCAAGTTGTTCATGTTTTTCACGTTTGAAAATGCCATTGAAACAGGCTTTGGCGTGCTTCGGGTTGAAGGTTTTCCCACTTTGAACATCGATGCCATCTGGCCGGGTGTCACCGATCAGGCTGCCGTGAGTTTTGTGCTGTACTTGATTGTTTTTGATTTGGTGCACTACCTGATTCACCGCGGTCAGCACCAGTTCAACCGTTGGTGGGCTTTGCACTCGCTGCACCATTCGCAGCGCCACATGACCCTGTGGACAGACAATCGAAATCACCTGCTCGATGATGTGATCACAGCCATGCTTCTGTATATTTTGGCCAAGTTGATTGGCGTTGGCCCGGGCCAGTTTGTTGCCTTGGTGGCAGTCAGTCAGTTGTGGGAGAACTTAGAGCACGCCAATTTCAAATGCAGTTTTGGTTGGCTGGGCGATCGCTTGTTGATCAGTCCGCGTTTTCACCGCCTGCATCACAGCATTGGCATTGGTCACGAATCAGCAGGACGAAAAACTTTGGGTGGCCACAATTTTGGGGTTCTCTTTCCTTGGTGGGACATGCTCTTCAAAACCGCTGATTTTTCCGATCGCTACGACCCCACGGGCGTTCGCGATCAAGTCGAAGAAGGGCGAGACTATGGCCGTGGTTATTGGGCGCAGCAGAAATTAGGTTTGGTTCGCCTTTTTGAGCGGAGGCAAAACGCATGAGGAACATGGCCGATTCTTTTTGGCGTGCTGTTGCTTATTGCTTTCACCCCAAAGTGATCTTCTTGTCGCTGGTTCCTTTGATCTTGATGATGGTCATTGTGATGGGCTTAGGGGCGCTGTACTGGGATGCCGCATTGCAAAGTGTGCGTGTTTGGATGGATGCCAGCAGCACCTTAGACTGGGCTTGGCTTTGGTTAGAGCGCGTGGGCTTGATGAGCCTGAAATCGGTCGTGCCCCCATTGCTGCTGATTGTGGCTGTCACCCCATTGGTGGTGGTAATGTCTTTGTTGGCCGTCTCCTTCATGATGACACCCGCCTTGGTGAACATGGTGGCCGATCGACGTTTTGCGCAGCTCGAACGCAAGCGCGGCGGATCGATGTTGCAGGGCGTGGCTTGGACCCTTTTGTCTGTGGTGTTGGCCTTGGGTGCTTTGGTTTTGACCTTGCCTCTGTGGTGGTTGCCTCCCATGGCCATGGTGATGCCCGCACTCATCTGGGGTTGGTTGACTTATCGCGTCATGACCTATGACGTGCTGGCCGACCATGCCTCTCGCGCCGAACGCTTGGAGTTGATGCGGCGTTATCGATTCCAGTTACTCTTCATGGGTGTGATCACGGGCCTGATGGGCGCGGCGCCCAGCTTGGTATGGGCCTCAGGCGCTTTGTTTGTGGCTGCCTTTGTGGTCCTCATTCCCATTGCAGTTTGGATTTACACCCTGGTGTTTATTTTTTCAGCACTTTGGTTTGTGCATTTCTTGCTCGATGCGCTCTCACAAGTTCGTGCGGAGCCGCCTGCAACTTGGCGCAAGGATTCAACCCAAGCCGCCGACATCGTCGATGTCGAATCCAAAATATTGAATGCTTGAAGGCATTCGCTTTCATTGAACACCACAAGGCTCGCATGACCTCCTTGAATCACACGCCAGTGCAGGCCACGCAGCCTGCACCTGCCATTGGCCTGATCATCATTGGCGATGAAATTTTGTCAGGCAAACGTGCCGACAAGCACCTTCCAAAGTTCATCGAGTTGCTCACCGAGCGTGGTTTGCAGTTGTCATGGGCCGAGTACGTGGGGGATTCGCCAGAGCGCATTACAGCCGTTATGGCGCGGGCCTTTGCATCGGGTGATGTGGTGTTTTCATGTGGGGGCATTGGCGCAACACCCGACGACCACACCCGGCAATGTGCCGCCAAAGCTTTGGGCGTGCCACTGGCATTGCAAGCTGAGGCCAAGGCGCTGATATTGGAGCGTGTGCGCGATGTGGCCCTAGAGCAAGGTTTGCCCTATGAGCCTGACCGCGCAGACAACCAACATCGCTTGAACATGGGCATGTTCCCGCAAGGCGCGCAGATCATTCACAACCCGTACAACAAAATTCCGGGTTTCACTTGTCAGGGTGCAGGGCAGGGCATGGTTCATTTTGTGCCGGGCTTCCCCGTCATGGCTTGGCCCATGATGCAAGACAAACTGGACGTTTATTGCCAAAGCTGGGGAGCGGCCCCGAAACGTGCTGAGCGTTCCGTCATTGTGTTTGGTGCTATGGAGGCAACCCTAACCCCCTTGATGGAAGCCATTGAGTTGCAATTTCCAGGAGTCAAAGTCTTCAGTTTGCCAAGCGTGGACCATCCTCAATGGGGCAAACACATTGAACTGGGCGTCAAAGGCGAGGAGAGTCTTTCTGCTGAGGCTTTTGCAGCCTTGAAAACGGGCCTTCAACCCTTTAAAGTCGAGTTTGGCCCCGAAATGGTGCGTTAAGCCGTTATGCACTACAATGGTGCTTAATTGCTTTTGGCTGGTGCATCCTTGCGCACTAAAAAATCATGCATTCGGCTTCGTCATAACCCTGTCCTCGGGGCACAATAGCGCTCTTGGGAATTTGTGGCGTCTTGCCTTTGTTGGCATAAAAACTGCAAGCCCGAAGAACCAATTATCAACATCCATCCTTAGGAGATTCTGATGGCAAAGACCGTCGCAGACGTAATGAAGATGGTGAAGGACAACGAAGTCAAGTTTGTTGACTTCCGCTTCACCGATACCCGTGGCAAAGAACAGCACGTTTCAGTGCCAATTTCTCACTTTGACGAAAGCAAGTTCACTGACGGCCACGCGTTCGACGGTTCTTCTATCGCAGGTTGGAAAGGCATTGAAGCCTCCGACATGTTGTTGATGCCCGATCCCAACACCGCCAACCTCGACCCCTTCTTCGAAGAAACAACTTTGATCTTGGGTTGCGACGTGTTGGAACCCGGTGATGGCAAAGCCTACGACCGCGACCCACGTTCTATCGCCAAGCGCGCTGAAGCCTACTTGAAGGCTTCCGGTTTGGGTGATACAGCTTACTTCGGTCCAGAGCCAGAATTCTTCTTGTTCGACGACGTCCGTTTCGGCAGCGACATGTCGGGTTCGTTCTTCAAGATCGACGACTACGAAGCACCTTGGAACAGCGGCACCAAAATGGAAGGCGGCAACCGCGGTCACCGTCCTACCGTCAAAGGTGGTTACTTCCCAGTGCCTCCCGTTGACAGCACACAAGACATGCGCGCTGAAATGTCCCTGATTCTCGAATCCATGGGCATCCCCGTTGAAGTGTTCCACCACGAAGTGGCTGGCGCTGGTCAAAACGAAATTGGCACACGCTTCAGCACATTGGTTGAGCGCGCTGACTGGACTCAAACATTGAAGTACGTGGTTTGGAACGTGGCCAACGCCTACGGCAAAACTGCCACTTTCATGCCCAAGCCTTTGGTCGGTGACAACGGTTCCGGCATGCACGTTCACCAGTCCATCTGGAAAGACGGCAAAAACTTGTTCGCTGGCAACGGCTATGCAGGTTTGTCAGACTACGCGCTGTACTACATCGGCGGCATCATCAAGCACGCACGTGCTTTGAACGCCATCACCAACCCAACCACCAACAGCTACAAGCGTTTGGTGCCTGGTTTCGAAGCCCCTGTGAAGTTGGCTTACTCCAGCCGCAACCGTTCTGCTTCGATTCGCATTCCTCACGTTGCATCTGACAAAGGTCGCCGCATTGAAGCGCGCTTCCCAGATCCAATGGCCAACCCTTACCTGTGCTTCTCTGCATTGATGATGGCTGGTTTGGACGGCGTGGAAAACAAGATTCACCCAGGTGAAGCAGCGACCAAAGATTTGTACCATTTGCCTCCAGAAGAAGATGCATTGGTGCCAACCGTTTGCCACAGCTTGGACCAAGCCCTCGAGTATTTGGACAAAGACCGCGCCTTCCTCACAAAAGGCGGCGTGTTCACAGACTCCATGATCGACGCTTACATTGAATTGAAAATGGGTGAAGTCACACGCTTCCGTCAAGCCGTGCACCCCGTTGAATACGAGATGTACTACTCACTGTAATTCGCAGCGAGTTTGGGCACCTGAGCCC
>CANGCI010000127.1 GCA_947451995.1 Comamonadaceae bacterium
ATCAAATCGCAATCGGGCTGGGTGCTGTAGCCTTGGAAATTTCGGTGCAAACGGCCTTGGCGCTTGGCCACGGCCAAGGCATCGTCTGGCAAGGCAAAGTGGTCCATGCCCACATACACATAGCCCGCATTCATGAGCGCATCCATGGACCGTGACAGCATGGCAATTTTGCTGGAAGCCACTGGCAATTCAGCCGCCAAAATTCGGCGCTGCGGTTTGAAACGCTCAGGCAAATGGGCATAGGCGTACAAGGCAATACGGTCCGGACGCAGCTCATTCACTTGCTTCAAAGTGCGATCAAATGATTCGGGCGTTTGCTTAGGCAAACCATAAATCAAATCGACATTGACCGACTCAAACCCTATCTTGCGCGAAGAGGCCACCAAAGCAAAAACTTGGGCTGCGGGTTGGATTCGGTGGACCGCTTTTTGCACCTCGGGGTCAAAGTCTTGAACGCCAAAGCTCAAGCGGTTAAAGCCCAATTCAAACAGCAAAGCCAAGCGCTCGTCGTTCACCGTGCGGGGATCGACTTCCACCGAATATTCGCCACCTGCAACAAAGTTGAAACTGCGCTTGAGCACAGACATCAATTCGCGCAACTCATCATTGCTCAAAAAAGTGGGCGTGCCGCCACCCAGGTGCAATTGGCTGACCGACTGACCTATGCCAATGGACGAGGTGTACAACTCAACTTCCTTGGCCAAATAGCGCAAGTAGGGTTCGGCTTTTTCGTGGTGCTTGGTGATGATTTTGTTGCAAGCACAGTAGTAGCAAACCGACTCACAAAATGGAATGTGCACATAGATCGACAAAGGCCTGTTTTTTTGCCCCAGACCTTGATTGCGCAAATCCAGCGCCTGATGCAAATCCTGCTGGGAAAATGCTTCCACAAACCTGTCTGCTGTGGGGTAGGACGTATAGCGGGGGCCTGGCACGTCAAAGCGTGTCAGCAATTCAGGCGTCAAAAAGGACATGCGGAAGTTCCCAAGGCTGGCATATTTATAGGTTTTAGCTAATGTGCCTTTTCAAGGAGCGCCAAAACTTGACTTAAATCAAATTAAGCGTACTTTGGCCCCTTAAAAAAGTTTGATGAAAGCTTGAGATGCGTCAATCGCATCAAGTAGGTATAAGCTAAGGCCTTGACTTGTCGCAATGTCATTTTTCAGAACCGAGAACGCTATGAAACCAGAAATTATCAAAGTCGCATGTTCCAACTGCAACTTACGCGAACTCTGCATGCCCATGGGCCTGTCTGACAACGACCTTGAAAAGCTTGATGAGGTGGTGGCCACTCGCCGCAAAATCAAACGTGGCAGCACCTTGTTCAGCAATGGGGAAAAGTTCACCTCCCTGTATGCCATTCGCACAGGCTTTTTCAAAACTTGCTTGGCCTCCGAAGACGGCCGAGACCAAGTGACCGGCTTTCAAATGGCTGGCGAAATCATTGGGCTGGATGGCATCGTGAACGACCGTCACAGCTGCGATGCAGTGGCCTTAGAAGATGCCGAAGTTTGTGTCATGCCCTTTGATCGCATTGAAGAAATTTCCCGCGAGGTAACGGCCTTGCAACACCATGTCCACAAAATCATGAGCCGAGAAATCGTGCGCGAACATGGCGTCATGCTGTTGTTGGGCAGCATGCGTGCCGAGGAACGTTTGGCGGCCTTTTTGTTGAACTTGGTGCAGCGCTTGCACTCACGCGGTTTTTCACAGTCAGAATTGGTTCTGCGAATGACGCGCGAAGAAATTGGCAGCTACCTGGGCCTTAAGCTGGAAACCGTTAGCCGCACCTTCTCTAAGTTTGTGGAAGATGGCATTGTGGAAGTGAAGCAACGCCACGTGAAGATCCTAGACGCTGAAGCGCTTCAGCGCATGGTCAATACTCAGCCTCAATGCCATTGAGGCTCTGCTGAAAGACTTAGCAGCAACCCTTGTCGCCGTCTGCACCTTGCGTGCAATTGGGGGGTCGTTTGTCCGCCGGCACAGGGCATCGATTGACTTCGAACGGTGACATGGACAACAGCGTGGTGAGGCTACTCGACACCATGGCCAATGCCCAAAACACAAAAAATGACACGGTGTACACGCCTTGCCTTGACAGGGTCATTTGCTGACCAAACCAATGCATGTCCTCGGGGTCAAACATGCCAAACACCACCAACTCTAGCAAGCCTGCCACCAAAAAGGCGGGCCACACAATCCACATCAGTCTTTGAGCCAGCATGTTTGTCTCCAGTTTTGTTATTTTTTCGAGGCTGGAACGACGCCCGTTGCTGCGTGGTTTCGAGCTTGCAGCGCAGGGGCCATGGCAGCGTCTAATTTTTCTTGATTTTCAATGGCATTGCGTGGGTTAAGTGCCTCAGTTGCCAGGACCGGGTCGGGAATGGTGATCGCCAAGTAAAGCGTCGCAAAAGCCGCCACCACCACCACAGCTGGGCCAGCAATGATCATCCAGACCATGCCAAACGACCACCAAGGCTTGGCTTGGCTCACATTTGAATGCGTCAAAGTGTTTGTATTCATGAAGCGCTCGTTTCTTGATGTGTGAGTCGGATGAAGCTTATCGCGGAATTAAAAAGACAGACTTCTCTTCAAGCAACGTATGGCCTGTTTCGTTGTCATCCGAAGCTTTAATGGTAAATCGCACAGGGTATGAACCAGGCACGGCGGAATCATAAGGAACTTGAAGTCGAACTGAAACCCAACGTGATTGGGTGGACTCCACCGTCAAATCTTCGGAGTCTGTGAGCACTTTCAGTTCATACATGCCCTCTGCCGTCACTTTGAAATGTTGGCGTTTTTCAGCGGCATTCATGATCTGCAAACGGTACACATTTTCAATATTGCCGCCGCTGACGATCCGCGCCAATGTTGCCCTGTCGCGAACCACATCCACTTTGAAAGACTTTCGCGTCAGCAGACTGCCAAACAACAAGGCCACGACCAACAACAAAATACCTGTGTAAATGAGCACACGCGGCCTGAAGATGTGCTTCAAGGTTTGCGACGAAGTCCACTTGTTTTGCATCGCATGTTGGGTGGAATATTTCACCAAGCCCCGTGGATATCCCACCTTGTCCATCACTGTGTCACAGACATCGGCACATGCGCCGCAGCCAATGCATTCGTATTGCAAGCCATTGCGAATGTCGATGCCTGTGGGGCAAACTTGTACACACAAAGTGCAATCAACGCACGCACCTAAACTCAGGGTGGCCAAATCTGCTTTTTTGGAGCGTGCGCCCCGCGGTTCACCGCGCTCTGCGTCGTACGTGACAATCAGGGTGTCTTTGTCGAACATAGCGCTTTGAAAGCGCGCATAGGGGCACATGTACTTGCAAACTTGTTCGCGCATGAAGCCGGCATTGCCGTAGGTGGCAAAGCCGTAGAAGAAGACCCAAAACACTTCCCAGGACGACATGTTGCCTAAAAAGAATTCCATGCCCAACTCACGGATGGGTGTGAAATAACCGACAAAGGTAAAGCCAGTCCAAATGGACAAACCAATCCAAAGAAAATGTTTGTACCATTTCTTGACCAGTTTCTCTAAGGACATGTCTTGCGAATCAAGGCGCATGCGCGCTGTGCGATCGCCTTCCACTTTGCGCTCTATCCACATGAAAATTTCGCTGTAGACCGTTTGCGGGCATGCATAGCCACACCACAAACGACCCGCGATGGCGGTGAACAAGAACAATGAAAATGCGGAGATGACCAACAAGCCTGTCAAATAAATGAAGTCTTGTGGATAGAGAACGATGCCAAAAATATAAAAACGCCTGACACCCAAATCAAAGAGCACCGCTTGGCGCTGCCCCCACTCTAGCCAGGGCAAACAGTAAAAAATAATTTGCGTTAAAAAAACAAACCCCCAGCGCCATTTGGCAAAAATGCCTTGAACACTTCGAGGGTAAATTTTCTGATGGGACGCATAAAGTTCACCCCATGCGCCCTCTTCCGAGGCATCGATCGCCCCTTCTTGCGAAGGAACAATGGGGATCACCTGACGCTTCGTCTTGTCTGCAGATTCCAAAACAGCTCTCTTGATGGTTGAGCCGCAGCTTATTTAGCAGCCGGCTGATTGGAGAGACCCCAAACATACGAAGCCAAAACATGCAGTTGTGGATCTGTCAGTTTGCCAGCTTGTGCAGGCATCTGATTGACCTTGCCGTTGTTGACCATGGCGATGATGGCGTTTTCGCCCCAACCATGAAGCCAGATGTCATCCGTCAGGTTAGGCGCACCAATCGTTTGATTGCCTTTGCCATCGGGGCCGTGACAAGCCGCACAGGCGACAAACTTAGGCTTACCCAAAGAAGCGCGCAACGCATCGTGCGGGCTGTTGGACAAACTCAAGACATAGTGCGCCACATTGCGAACATCGTCAGCGGATCCCACAGCAGCAGCCATGGGAGGCATGTTGCCAATGCGCCCCTTCACCAATGTTTCTTTGATTTTTTCGTGGGTACCGCCGTGCAACCAATCTTTGTCGGTCAAATTGGGGAAGCCTTTGCCACCTCGCGCATCCGAGCCGTGACACTGCGCGCAATTGTTCATGAACAAACGATCGCCAATGGCCATGGCCTGAGGATCTTTGGCCACGTCTTCTGGCGGCATGCCTGCAAATTTGGCATACAAGGGTTCAAGCGCTTGATTGGCTTTGGCCACTTCTGCGTCGTACTGTCCAGCAGACGACCAGCCCAATTTGCCCGCACTGTTGCCCAAGCCTGGGTACAACGCAAGATAACCCAATGCAAACACGATGGTGATTAAAAACAGACCCACCCACCAACGTGGCAATGGATTGTTCATTTCACGCAAATCGCCATCCCAAACGTGCCCTGTGGTGTTGTCGTGGGCGGTCATGGCTTTGGCTTTGCCGCTGAAGTACAGCAACAGCAAACATGCCACGATGCCGACCAACGCAATGCCAGCCACATACAAAGACCAGAAATTGCTTGTGAAGTCACTCATTTCAGATTCTCTTTCTATTCGTTGATCTGGGGTCTTCAGTCGTCTTGACCGAAGGGCAGCTTGGCCGCCTCTTCAAAGTCCTCTGAACGACGCTTTGACAGTGTCCACACCAAAATTCCGAGGAACAAGATGAAGGTAAGCACGGTCACAACCGATCGAAGTGTGTTGACATCCATGTTGTGCGCTCCCTTTATTTGCGGTGAATGCCCATGCCTTGCAGGTAGGCAATCACAGCATCCAGTTCAGTTTTGCCTTTCACGTCTTCCGTGGCTTTGGCAATTTCTTCGTCGCTGTAAGGCGCACCGAGCTTGCGAAGCCCGTTCATGTGAGCCGGCAAGCTGTCACCATCGACGGGCGCTTTTTCCAACCATGCGTACGCAGGCATGTTGGATTCAGGCACCAAATCACGTGGGTTGATCAGGTGAATGCGATGCCAGTCGTCTGAGTATTTGCCTCCGACACGCGCTAGGTCGGGACCTGTGCGCTTGCTGCCCCATTGGAAGGGGTGGTCGTACACAAACTCACCCGCCACGGAGTAAGGACCGTAACGCAATGTTTCAGCGCGGAAGGGTCGAATCATTTGGGAGTGGCAGTTGTAGCAACCTTCACGCACATAAATATCGCGACCCGCCACTTGCAAGGCTGTGTAGGGCTTCAAACCAGGCACAGGCTCTGTGGTTGATTTTTGGAAAAACAACGGCACGATTTCGACCATACCGCCGAACAACAACACCACCAAGATCAGAACGATCATCAGGAAGTTGCTGGTTTCAATTTTCTCGTGGGACATGCCACCGGAATTTGAAGGATTGGACATCTTATTTTTCTCCTGATGCTGTTAGGCGTGTGCGGGTGCTGGAATTTGCACATCAACGGCACGGCCATTGGTGGCTGTTTTCAGCGTGTTCCACAACATGATCAACATACCGCCCAAGTACAACAAACCACCCAACAAACGCAACATGTAGAAGGGATAAGTGGCTTTGACAGACTCAACAAAGGTGTAAGTCAAGGTACCGTCTGCATTGACAGAGCGCCACATCAAACCTTGCATCACGCCGGCAATCCACATGGCCGCGATGTAAATCACGATGCCGATGGTGGCAATCCAGAAGTGCGCTTCAATGGCCTTCACGCTGTACATCTTTTTCTGACCGAACAAACGGGGAATCAAGTAATACATGGTGCCCATGGTGACCAAGCCCACCCAGCCCAAAGCACCCGAGTGCACGTGACCCACGGTCCAGTCGGTGTAATGCGACAAAGCATTCACGGTTTTGATGGACATCATGGGGCCTTCAAAAGTGGACATGCCATAGAAGGACAAGGACACGATGAGGAAACGCAGCACGGGGTCATCGCGCAGCTTGTGCCAAGCGCCAGACAAGGTCATGACACCATTGATCATGCCGCCCCAGCTGGGTGCCAACAAAATGAGCGAGAACACCATGCCCAAAGACTGCGTCCAGTCGGGCAACGCGGTGTAGTGCAAGTGGTGAGGACCCGCCCACATGTAGGTGAAGATGAGTGCCCAGAAGTGAACAATCGACAAGCGGTAGCTGTAGACGGGGCGCTCTGCTTGCTTCGGAATGAAGTAGTACATCATGCCCAAGAAGCCTGCGGTCAAGAAGAAGCCCACCGCATTGTGGCCATACCACCACTGCACCATGGCGTCTTGCACACCGGCATAAGCAGAGTAAGACTTCATGAGACCCACAGGCATGGCGGCGCTGTTCACCAAGTGCAGCAAGGCCACCGCAATGATGAAGGCACCGAAGAACCAGTTGGCTACGTAAATGTGACGAACCTTGCGGGTGCCGACCGTGCCAAAGAACACGATGGCAAAAGACACCCAGACCAAGGTGATCAGGATGTCAATGGGCCACTCGAGTTCGGCATATTCTTTGCCACTGGTGTAACCCAAAGGCAAAGAAATGGCAGCCGCCACAATGACCAACTGCCAACCCCAAAAGGTGAAAGAAGCCAACTTGTCGGCAAACAAGCGAACATGGCAGGTTCTTTGAACCACGTAATAGGCCGAAGCGAACAAGCC
>CANGCI010000128.1 GCA_947451995.1 Comamonadaceae bacterium
GGCGGCGTGATGGCGCATGGCCTCGATGCCGAACTGGACGAGTTGCGCGCCATTCAAACCAATTGCGATGACTTTTTGCTGGAACTCGAAACCCGCGAAAAAGCGCGCACGGGCATTGCCAATTTGCGCGTGCAATTCAACAAGGTGCACGGCTTCTACATTGAAGTGACACAGGGTCAAATTGACAAAGTGCCCGACGACTACCGTCGCCGTCAAACCTTGAAGAATGCCGAGCGCTTCATCACGCCCGAGCTCAAAGCCTTTGAAGACAAAGCCTTGTCAGCGCAGGAACGCGCGCTGGCCCGCGAGAAATACTTGTACGAGCTCTTGCTCGATCAAATGCAAAACCACATCCAAGCGCTCACCAAATTGGCGCAAGCCATGGCGCAATTGGATGCCTTGTGCACCCTCACAGAGCGCGCTGCCACGCTCAACTGGTGTGCACCGCAATTTGCCAAAGAGCCCTGCATTGAAATCAGACAAGGACGCCACCCTGTGGTGGAAGCGCGTCTGGCCGAAACCTCAGGCGGCAGTTTCATTGCCAACGATTGCCTGATGCACAGCAAGCAGCGTTTGCAAATCATCACCGGCCCCAACATGGGCGGTAAGTCGACCTACATGCGCCAGGTCGCATTGATTGTGCTTTTGGCCAGCATTGGCAGTCATGTGCCCGCCAGCAGTTGCAGACTGGGCCCGATTGACGCCATTCACACGCGCATCGGCGCTGCCGATGACTTGGCCAATGCCCAATCAACTTTCATGCTGGAGATGACTGAAGCCGCTCAAATTTTGCACAGTGCTACGCCTTTGTCCTTGGTGCTCATGGACGAAATTGGTCGCGGCACGTCCACCTTTGATGGCTTGGCTTTGGCCAGTGGCATTGCCACACACTTGCATGACAAAACACAGGCCTTCACCCTGTTTGCCACACACTACTTCGAGCTCACCGAGTTCCCTGCCACGCACCACGCCGCTTTGAACATGCACGTGGGCGCCACAGAGTCGGGCAATGACATTGTGTTTTTGCATGAGCTGCAAGCGGGTCCTGCCAATAAGAGTTATGGCGTGCAAGTGGCCCGGTTGGCGGGCATGCCTACAGGTGTTTTGAACCACGCACGCCACACATTGACGGCGCTCGAAGCCGGTGCCAATGAAAACCGAATTCAAGTGGATTTGTTTGCGCCGCCGCCAGAAGCCGAAAGCAATGGCCCTTCAGCGCTTGAATCTGCGTTGACCCAAATTGACCCAGACGCCCTCAGCCCACGCGAAGCTTTGGAAGCTTTGTACAGCCTCAAGCGTGTCATGAAACGATCTGAGAATTAACCCCTTTATCTAGGAATTCTGATGACCTATTGCGTCGCCATCAAAACACGAGCCGGCTTGGTTTTCTTATCTGACTCGCGCACCAATGCAGGTCTGGACATGATCAGCACCTACCGCAAGATGATCATTTATGAAAAGTCAGGTGATCGCTTCATGGTGCTTTTGTCTGCGGGCAATCTCAGCATTTCGCAGTCTGTGCGAGAAATGTTGCAAGTTGAAAAAGTCATCGACCATCCCGATGCAGAACCCATCACCATTTGGAATGCCAAAAGCATGTTTGACGCTGCGCGTGTGTTGGGCGCGGCAGTTCGCCACGTGCATGAACGCGATGCAGCTGCACTGAAAGCGGGCGGCGTTGACTTCAATGTGTCCATGATTTTTGGCGGCCAAATTGCGGGTGAAGGCATGCGCCTGTTCCAGGTTTACTCACCTGGTAATTTCATTGAAGCCACGGCAGAGACGCCTTATTTCCAAATTGGTGAATCCAAATATGGCAAGCCCGTCCTTGACCGCGTCATCACACCAGACACACCTTTGGACGAAGCTGCCAAATGCGCACTGGTTTCAATGGACTCCACCTTGAAGTCCAACTTGTCCGTGGGTCTACCACTCGACATGGTGGTTTATGAAGCGGACAAATTGCAAAGCGACCGCGTTGTGTGCATTGACGATCACAACCCTTACTTCAACATGCTGCGCGACAGCTGGGGTTCCAAGCTCAGAGCCATGTTTGACAGCCTGGAAGACCCCGTCTGGAACGGCGAAGCAACCACCATTCCCCTCAAAACAAACAGCAGAAACGCACCCTTGAAGAAAATTTCAACGCCAGAAGAAAAACTCATCTGATGGCTTCCATTGTTTTTTCACACGGCAACAGTTTTCCGGCCAGCACTTACCGAGTTTTACTTCAAGACTTAGAGCGACGCGGCTTTCACATCAGTGCCATCGACAAATTGGGGCACAACCCCCAGTACCCTGTCACCAGTAACTGGCCGCATTTGGTTCAAGAGTTGGCCGATTTTGCTAGCCAAGTGAAAGCGCAGTCGGGTGAAAAGCCCTTCTTGGTGGGCCATTCATTGGGCGGCATGCTCAGCTTGATGTGCGCTTCACTTCACCCTGAATTGGCTGCGGGCGTTTTGCTATTGGACTCGCCTGTCGTGTCGGGTTGGAAAGCCAGTGCGCTGAAATTTGCCAAGAAAACCAATTGGATTGGCTCGGTCAGTCCTGGGCGTATCAGCAAAACTCGCCGACAACACTGGCCCAGTGTGGCAGATGTGTTAGCGCATTTTCAACACAAGCGCGCCTTCTCTCATTGGCATCCGGATGTGCTGCAAGACTATGCTAACCATGGCACCCGCGAAGAAAACGGTCAACGTGTGTTGAGCTTTGACCGTGACATTGAGACGCAGATCTACAACACCCTGCCCCACAATTTAACGTCCATGCTCAAGCGTCATCCGGTCAAATGCCCTGTGGGCTTCATTGGCGGTACGCATTCACGCGAAATGAAAGTGGTGGGCACAGACATGACTCACAAAATTTCCAAGGGTCGTGTGATGTGGCTGGATGGCTCCCATCTTTTCCCGATGGAAAAACCCATTGCCAGCGCTGCAGCTGTTGAGGCGTCACTGTGCAACATGGGCGCAGTGCCGCGCTAAACCCTTCATCAAGCGGTGGGCATCAAGGTGCCCAAGTCACCACACCTGTCCACGCGGTGCCCAGCACCACCAAGCCAAAGGCGATGCGGTACCACGCAAAGATTTCAAAGCTGTGGCTGGCGATGTATTTCAAAAGCCAACGCACGCAAATCCAAGCACTGATGAAGGACACCACCAAGCCTGTTGCGAACAAGGGGATGTCTTCCATCGACAAAAGGGCACGCTCTTTGTAAAGGCTGTAGACACCCGCACCGATGAGGGTGGGAATGGCCAAGAAAAAGGAAAAGTCGGTGGCGGCCTTGCGCGACAAGCCAAGCAACATACCGCCAATGATGGTGGCGCCACTGCGGCTGGTGCCTGGCACCATGGCCAAGCATTGCACCAAGCCCACCATCAGGGCGTCACGGCCGCGCATGTCTTCCACCGCACGAATCCGCACGCTAGAGGCTGGTCTTCTTTCAGCCCACAAAATGATGAAGCCGCCCACAATGAAGGTGGTAGCGACCACCCAAGGTGTGAACAAGTGCGCTTTGATCAGCTTGCCAAACAGCAAGCCCAACACCACAGCGGGCAGAAAACCAATGAACACATTCAAGACAAAACGCTGCGCTTCGACTTGGTAGCGAAGGGCCTTGAGTGTGCTGCGAATTTTTTCCCAGTAAACCAAGATGACGGCAAAGATGGCACCGGTTTGAATGGCGATGTCAAAGACCTTGGCCTTGTCGTCGTCAAACCCTAGCAACGCACCCGCCAAAATCAAGTGACCCGTTGATGAAATGGGCAAAAATTCGGTCAAGCCCTCTACCACGCCCATGACCGCGGCTTTGGCCAGCAACATTGAATCCACAGGTACTCCTTCGATATGCCTGAATTATCGCTCTTCAAGGGCCCGGCACCCTCTGTCTGCCTCTAAAATCGAGGGATGAGCACAGCCAACGACAAAGTCAAAGCGACAGACGCCCCCACCGACGGCCACAAGGTCAGTAACTTTTTGCGCCAGATCATCGAAGCCGATCTGGC
The DNA here is from genome assembly GCA_947451995.1 of Comamonadaceae bacterium. GTDB lineage: Bacteria > Pseudomonadota > Gammaproteobacteria > Burkholderiales > Burkholderiaceae_C > Limnohabitans_A. The sequence goes on from CANGCI010000128.1 coordinate 4,002, forward strand.
CCAAGGCACCTATGCTCAGCGCCAATGGGCCGGCTCACCTGGTGACGCTGCGCACCACGCCAAAGGCACACCCGATCCCGCCAAAATTCGCACCCGCTTTCCGCCCGAACCCAATGGCTACTTGCACGTGGGTCACGCCAAAAGCATCTGCTTGAATTTTGGTTTGGCACGCGACTACGGCGGCGTCTGCCATATGCGCTTTGACGACACCAACCCTGAAAAAGAAGACACCGAGTACGTCAATTCCATCTTGGATGCCGTGAAGTGGTTGGGCTTCAATTGGGATGCCCATGGCACCTCTCACTTGTACCAAGCCAGTGACTATTTTGACTTCATGTACCGCGCGGCCGAATTCCTGATTCAAGCAGGCTTGGCTTATGTCGATGAGCAATCTGCAGAAGACATGCGCCTGAACCGCGGTGACTTCAACACGCCTGGCAAAGACAGCCCCTTCCGTGCGCGCACCCGCGAAGAAAATTTGTTGCGTTTCCGTGAAATGCGCGACGCTCAATTGGCAGATGGTGCTGCCGTGCTGCGCGCCAAAATTGACATGGCCTCGCCCAACATCAACATGCGCGATCCGGCCATCTACCGCATTCGCAGGGCCACGCACCACAACACGGGCGACACCTGGTGCATCTATCCGATGTACACCTTTGCGCATCCCATTGAAGATGCCTTGGAACAAATCACACACAGCATTTGCACACTGGAGTTTGAAGACCAACGCCCCTTCTACGATTGGCTGTTGGCGCGCTTGAGTGAGTCGCACACACTGGCCGATGGCTCAAGCCTGCCTGCTTTGCTTGCACAACCCAATCCCAAGCAATACGAATTTGCACGCCTGAACCTCACCTACGTCATCACCAGCAAACGCAAATTGGCACAGCTGGTCAACGAAGGCAAGGTCAATGGCTGGGACGACCCCCGCATGCCCACCATCGTTGGTTTGCGCCGTCGTGGCTACACACCCGAAAGTTTGCAGTTGTTTGCTGAGCGCATTGGCGTGACCAAGAGCGACTCTTGGATTGACTACAGCACACTCGAAGGCTGCCTGCGCGACGACCTTGACCCCAAAGCAGCGCGCGCCATGGCCGTGCTCGACCCCATTGCCCTCACCATCACCAACTGGGATGAACTGATGGGTGCGGGTACGCTGGACGATTGCCACGCACCTGTACATCCGCATCACCCCGAATTGGGACAGCGCCATTTCAAATTTGGCAAATCACTTTGGATTGAGCGCACAGACTATGAAGAAACGCCGCCCAAAGGTTTCTTCCGTCTGTTCCCTGGTAACAAAGTGCGCCTGAAATACGGCCATGTGATTGAGTGCATTGGCGCCAACAAAGATGCCAACGGTCATGTCACCGAAGTGTTGGCTCAACTCATCCCCGACACCAAGAGCGGCACACCGGGTTCAGACAGTGTCAAGGTCAAAGGCGTGATCACTTGGGTGGCGCAAGCTGATGCGGCCTCGGCAGAAGTGCGTTTGTACGATCGCCTGTTTACCGAAGCCAACCCCGATGCGGGCGGTAAAGACTTTTTGGCCAGCTTGAACCCAAACAGCCTCAAAGTGATCACAGCTTATGTCGAGCCTTCATTGGCCAACAGCCAAGCCGATGCCAAGTTTCAGTTTGAACGTCATGGCTACTTTGTGGCCGACAGAATGGACCACACCCAGGGCAAGCTGGTCTTCAATCGCTGCACGGGTTTAAAAGACACCTGGAGCAAATAAGCGACAGGCCTTTCATTGCCCCCCCCGTTTTGAACGAGGGGCAATGAAAGGTCACAATGAACGGTCAATCAGTCGGTCATGCTGGCAACCAGCAAGGTCACCGTACTTGCAACACCCACCAGCCAAGCCAAAGAGCGCAATTTGTCTTGGTCGCTAAGGTAGAAGGCGATGTAGGCCACCCGAGCCGCAATGAAGATGCCCGCGCACAACTCAATTTGCTCAGGCGCCACATCGACGTACATGGCCAACAAAATGCTAGCCGCGTACAGCGGAAAAGCTTCAAAACAGTTGGCCTGCGCGGCATTCGCGCGTGCACGGTAACCAGTTTGTTGGGCCAACCATTGGCGCGGGTTGTGATTGTCGTAACTTCGCTTACCTGCTTTGGCGATGCCCACACAAACCCAGGGCATGGCGCCTGCAATCAAGATCGAAGCAATGGGGAAATTCATAATGCTCTTTCGAAAGCGTTAAACAATCTTCACGCTCAAATTGGGCAAGCGATCGATGTGCATTTCAATCACATCGCCGCGCACCACGGGTCCGACATTTTCTGGCGTACCTGAGTAAATGATGTCGCCTGGGAACAGTTCAAAGGCTTCAGACAATTTGCTGATTTGCTCTGCAACAGACCAAATCATGTTTTTCAAATTCGAGCTTTGTTTGACTTGGCCATTGACCTTCAGCCAAATGTTGCCTTCTGTGAAATGACCAATGCTGGCCAGTTTGTGCAATGCACCGATAGGCGCTGACAAGTCAAAACTTTTGCCAATTTCCCAAGGCTTCTTTTCTTCGCCCATGGCGCGCTGCAAATCGCGGCGTGTCATGTCGAGACCTAGGGTGTAGCCCCAAACCAGGTCTAAAGCTTTTTCAACTGGAATGTTGCGACCACCTTTGCCCAATGCGGCCACCAATTCGGCTTCGTAGTGGTAGTTTTTGGTCAAAGGGGGATAGGGGTGGTTGGCCACTGTGCCCGCTGCCACATACTGAATGGCATCGGTGGGTTTTTGAAAGAAGAAGGGTGGCTCGCGTGTGGGGTCGGAGCCCATTTCGCGGGCATGTGCCGCATAGTTGCGTCCAATACAGTAAATGCGGCGAACAGGGTACATTTCATCAGAACCCACCACCGGAATGTAAACCTGTGGCACATCAAAGGGGGTTTTGACTTTTTGCTGCGCAATGCCAGGGGTGGCGCAACCTAAAAGTGCACCAGTTGACATCAATGCTGAGCC